>CALZMK010000097.1 GCA_945788545.1 uncultured Prevotella sp. | reverse complement strand
TATGCCAAGGAAATAGGTGCCGACGCCATTGCCCACGGTTCTACGGGTGCCGGCAACGACCAGATACGTTTCGACATGACATTCCTCGTGATGGCTCCGGGAGTGGAGATTATCACACTCACACGTGACAACAAACTGACTCGCAAGGAAGAGGTGGACTACCTGAACGACCACGGATTCTTTGCCGACTTCACCAAACTGAAGTATTCATACAACGTGGGTATTTGGGGTACAAGTATCTGTGGTGGCGAGTTGCTCGACCCGACACAGGGACTGCCCGAGGAAGCCTATCTGAAGCACGTGACCGCCGAGGAAAAGGAGGCCACACTGAAGATTACATTCGACAAGGGCGAGATTGTGGCTGTCAACGGCGAGAAGTTTGATGACAAGGTAGCCGCTATCCAGAAGATAGAGGAGATTGGCGCAAGCTATGCCATCGGTCGCGACTGCAATGTGGGCGACACCATCATCGGCATCAAGGGTCGCGTGGGATTCGAGGCTGCCGCCCCGAAACTCATCATCGAGGCTCACCGCCTGTTGGAGAAATCCACACTGAGCAAGTGGCAGCAGTATTGGAAGGATCAGGTGGCCAACTGGTATGGAATGTTCCTCCACGAGAGTCAGTATCTGGAGCCTGTGATGCCCGATATCGAGGCAATGCTGACATCATCCCAGCGTAATGTCACCGGAACAGCCATCCTGAAGCTCCGTCCATACGGATTCGAGACAGTAGGTATTGATTCCGACAACGACCTGACAAAGTCGAAACTCGGCGAATATGGCGAGACACAGACCGGTTGGACATCCGACGAGGCCAAGGGCTTCATCAAGGTGTCGAGCACACCGCTGAGAGTATATTACGGAATACATAAGGAGGAAAAAAGATAAACACAATGAACGAGAAGAGACTCACGCTTTCCGACCAGAGAGTATTAGGAGGCGTATGTGGAGGATTTGCCGAATATATCGGTCTCGACCCCACGATAGTAAGAGTGATTTATGCAGTGCTCACGCTCTGCACCGCTTTCTGCGGCATTATCCTCTATCCCATTCTCTATTGGATTATCCCGAGTAAATACAAGGTGCAATGATAAAAGTAGGAATATTAGGTGCCGCCGGATATACCGGTGGCGAACTCATCCGCCTTCTTGTAAATCATCCCGAGGCTGAGATTGTCTTCGCCAACAGCGAGAGCAATGCTGGCAATCCCGTGGCTGAGGTGCACGAGGGACTGTATGGCGACTGCAACTTGACGTTCACCTCCGAGATGCCTTTCGACCAAGTGGATGTGGTGTTCTTCTGCTTCGGCCATGGTAAGAGTGAGGCTTTTCTCAAGGAGCACTCCATACCAGAGAACGTGAAAATAATCGACCTTGCACAGGACTTCCGACTTGAGGCTCCTGGCAATGACTACGTATATGGTCTTCCCGAAATCAACAAAGAAAGAATAGCCAAGGCGCAACATGTGGCTAACCCCGGATGCTTCGCCACTTGCATACAATTGGGACTACTTCCCGCCGCAAACATGGGACTCATAACGGAAGACGTTGCCGTAAATGCCATTACAGGAAGTACCGGTGCAGGTCAGAAACCCACTGCCACCACTCATTTCTCTTGGCGTATGGGTAATATGAGCATATACAAGGCGTTCAACCACCAGCATGTGCCCGAGATAAAGCAGAGCCTGCGTCAGGTGCAAGGCCATCTGGATGCCGACATCGACTTCATCCCATACCGAGGCGACTTCACCCGTGGTATCTTCGCCACCGAGGTCATCAAGACTGATCGTCCAATAGAGGAAATCGTTGAGGGATATAAGGCATTCTACAAGGATGCCCGTTTCACCCATTATGTGGATAAGCCCATCGACATGAAGCAGGTGGTGAACACCAACAAGGCCCTTGTACATTGCGACAAGTATGGTGACAAACTGCTCGTCACATCCACCATCGACAACCTGCTCAAGGGTGCCGTGGGTCAGGCTGTTCAGAATATGAACATCATGTTTGGTATAGATGAGGCAGCAGGACTGAGGCTGAAAGCAAACGGATTCTAAATTAATTAAGAATTAAAAATTAATAATTAAGAAATAATGCAGTTATTCGACGTATATCCATTATTCAATATAAATATCGTACAGGGAAAGGGCTGTAAGGTATGGGACGACAAGGGCCAGGAGTATCTCGACCTCTATGGCGGTCATGCAGTGATAAGCATCGGTCATTGCCATCCTCATTATGTTGACATGATGACAAAGCAACTCAACCAGCTTGGATTCTATTCCAATTCGGTGGTGAACAAATTGCAACAGCAGTTGGCAGAGCGTCTTGGCAAGATAAGCGGTTATGACGACTATCAGCTCTTCCTCATCAACAGTGGTGCGGAGGCTAACGAGAACGCACTGAAGTTGGCATCTTTCACAAACGGTCGCACCCGTGTGCTGTCAGCCGAAAAGGCATTCCATGGCCGCACATCGTTGGCTGTGGAGGTGACAAACAATCCTAAGATTATCGCCCCCATTAACGATGGTGGACATGTGACCTATCTCCCTATCAACGACATCGAAGCATGGGAAAAGGAACTGGCCAAGGGTGACGTATGTGCATGTATCATTGAGTGTATTCAAGGCGTGGGAGGCATCCGTATGGTATCGAAGGAGTTTGCACAGGCTTTGCAGACACTTTGCAAGAAATACGGAACGATATTGATATGCGACGAGATACAGTGCGGCTATGGCCGTAGCGGTAAGTTCTTCGCCCACCAGTGGCTCGACATCCGTCCCGACATTATCACATGCGCCAAGGGCATCGGCAACGGATTCCCCATGGGAGCAGTACTCATCTCTCCCGACTTCAAACCCGAATACGGACAGTTGGGCACTACCTTCGGTGGCAACCATCTGGCTTGTACGGCTGCTTTGGCTGTAATCGACGTGATGGAGCAGGAGAATCTCGTGGAGAACGCCCGTGAGGTGGGTGAATATCTTCTCGAAAAGCTTCAGGAACTTAAGAAGAGCGAAAAGCATATCGTCGATGTTCGCGGACGAGGACTGATGATAGGTATTGAGCTCGACATTCCCCACAAGGACGTGCGCTCGCGCCTGCTCTTCGACGACCATATCTTTACGGGATGTGCATCCACAAACATCCTGCGACTGCTGCCGCCACTCTGCTTCACCAAGGAGATGGCAGACACATTCATAGAAAGACTCAAACACATTTTATCATCATTATGAAAGTTTCAGTTATCGGTGCAGGAGCCATGGGCGGAGCAATAGCCCAGGGACTGCTTAAGGGAGATTTCGCAAAGAACTCCGACATCACAATCGCCGACCCCTCGCAGAAGGTGCTCGACCAGTTTGCAGAGACAGGTGCCAGTATCACTACTGACAACAACATAGCCGCCGAGTCGTCGGACATCGTCAACGTGGTGGTGAAGCCATGGCTTGTGAAACCCGTACTCGAAGGTATCAAGTCGTCGCTCAACTACAAGAAGCAGATTCTCGTGGTTGTGGCTGCCGGAGTGACATCCGAGCAGATAAAGGAATGGTTGCAGAAGGACGGAGAGGAGATGATTCCCTTCTTCCTCGTCATCCCCAACATCGCCATTGCATTGCTCAGTTCGATGACATTCATCGTTCCTGCAAATGCTTCCGCCGAGAACACACAGCTCATCAAGGAGATGTATGAGAGTATGGGTGAGGTGATCATCACCGATGAGAAACATCTCGCTGCCGGCACCACCCTTGCTTCTTGCGGCATTGCCTATGCCATGCGCTATGTGCGTGCGGCATCAGAGGGCGGAGTGGAAATCGGTTTCAAGGCTGATGATGCCAAGGCCATCGTGCTGCAGACGGTGAAGGGTGCAGTGGAACTGCTGCAAGCCACGGGCAAGCATCCCGAGGCAATGATCGACCAAGTGACAACCCCTGGTGGAGTAACTATCCGCGGTCTCAACGAGATGGAGCACGCCGGATTCACCAGTGCCGTAATCAGGGGACTGAAAGCCGGATTATCATCCAAATAACATTATATATTATGCATGATGCAATAAAACAAATCGGAGAAAGACTCCGTGGACTGCGCGACGTACTCGACATTCCCGCCGAGGACGTTGCGCAATTGTGCGATTTAGACATCGACACATATCTGAGAATGGAAGCGGGAGACGGTGAGCTGTCTATCAGTAATCTGCAGAAAATCTCCAAGAAATACGGCATTGCCCTTGATGTACTGCTCTTCGGCGAGGAGCCTCACATGAGTCATTATTTTCTCACCCGCAATGGACAGGGAATGAGTGTGGAGCGTCGCAAGGAGTATAAGTATCAGAGTCTTGCCAGCGGATTCCGCGGACGCACTGCCGACCCCTTTATGGTGACTGTCGAGCCCAAACCGGACGATCATCCTCTGCATGCCAACTCCCACCAGGGACAGGAGTTTAACTTTGTGACAGAAGGAAAACTCGAACTCACCATTGGCAAGAAGACTCTCGTATTGAATCCCGGCGACAGCATCTATTTCGATGCCACTCAGCCCCACTGTATGCGTGCTCTCGACAATGCACCAGTGAAATTCCTTGCTATCATCTTTTAACACCCGTCAACTATGATTGAAAGATTCCTAAAACAGACGACATTCACATCTCAGGAAGACTACGAGAAGAATCTCGAGTTCATCATTCCTGAACATTTCAATTTTGCCTATGATGTTATGGACGAGTGGGCCAAGGAAAAACCCGAAAAGCTCGCCCTCCTATGGACGAATGACGAGGGCGAGTGCATACGCTTCTCATTCAAGGACCTCAAGGAGCAGAGCGATCGTGCGGCAGCTTATTTCATGAGCCTTGGCATAGGCAAGGGCGACATGGTGATGCTGATACTCAAGCGACGCTATGAGTTCTGGTTGTCGATGCTTGCATTGCACAAGATTGGTGCAGTGGCAATTCCCGCCACCCACATGCTCACCACCCACGACATCGTATATCGCAACAACCGAGCCAGTGTGAAGGCTATCATCTGTGCCGGTGAGGAATATATAATGGAGCAGGTAGCTGGTTCGAGAGCCGAGAGTCCCACTCTCGAGATTCTGGTCAGCATCGGTCCGAAGCAAGCCGACGGTTTCCACGACTGGCATAAGGAGTGGAACAACGCTCCTGCCTTCGTGCGTCCGGAGGTGAAGAACGACAACGATGACACTATGCTGATGTACTTCACCAGCGGAACGAGTGGCGAACCCAAGATGGTGGCTCACGATTTCCTGTATGCCATGGGACATCTCACCACCGGAGTATATTGGCACAACCTCAGTGAGGATAGTATCCACCTTACTGTTGCCGACACAGGTTGGGGCAAGGCTGTATGGGGAAAGATGTATGGACAATGGTTTGCCGGAGCAGCCGTATTCGTCTTCGACCATGAGAAATTCACTGCCGACAAGATATTGCGACAGATAGAGAAATACCGCATCACCTCGTTCTGTGCCCCTCCTACGGTATATCGTTTCCTCATCCATGAGGACTTCTCCAATTACGACCTCTCGTCGCTTCGCTACTGCTGCACTGCGGGAGAGGCACTCAATCCTGCCGTCTTCGACAAGTTTAAGGAGCTCACAGGCATATCCCTTATGGAGGGCTTCGGACAGACGGAGACCACAATGACTCTCGGCACGATGCCCTGGACCAAACCGAAACCAGGATCCATGGGTCTGCCCAATCCTCAATATGACATCGACCTCATTAAGCCCGATGGCACTCCTTGCGAAGACGGTGAAAAGGGTGAGATTGTCGTCAGGACTAATGCAGGTAAACCAGTAGGTCTGTTCAAGTATTATTATCGTGACGACGAATTGACACATAATGTTTGGCACGATGGACTATATCACACAGGAGATGTGGCATGGCGTGACGAAGACGGCTATTATTGGTTTGAGGGACGTATCGACGATGTCATCAAGTCGAGCGGTTATCGCATTGGTCCGTTTGAGGTGGAGAGTGCACTTATGACTCATCCCGCAGTAGTAGAGTGTGCCATCACCGGTGTGCCCGACGAAATCCGCGGTATGGTGGTCAAGGCTACAGTCGTACTCCACAAGGACTGGATGTCAAAGGCAGGAGACGAATTGATAAAAGAACTTCAAAATCACGTAAAGCACGTGACTGCACCATATAAGTATCCACGAATCATCGAGTTTGTTGACGA
>CALZMK010000096.1 GCA_945788545.1 uncultured Prevotella sp. | reverse complement strand
AAAACCACATTTTGCGCAAAGGAAGAATTTCGTCGTTGGCTTCCATTTGATTATAGATGCTGTCAAGCTTTTGTAGCAGCAATGTGTCGCGCGACATGAAATGGTATTCGCCATATTTCATGCTCACGGTTGTTATCTTTATGTTGTCGAGACGGTTCCTGGCCACGAGATCTTTCAGGGTGTTGGTGTTCCATAACACCATTCCACTGTCGTTTGCCGCAACTTGCATAAGTATGGCTTTAATGTCGTCGGCAGGTATTGCGTTGGCTGAAAGTCCGGCATCAATCATTTGGTTATGACTGAAACTGTTGCGGTGGACATACACTTTGTTGTCCTTAAGGTCGTCGAAACTGCGTATTTCAGTAGGATTGTTTTTCGGACTTGCTATACTATGAGTGAATAGCATAACGGTGCTTTTACTATATGCTCCGTATTTGTCGTGGTATGGCGCTTTCATACCTATAGTGAGGGCAGCTTCACCGGTGCTCACGTCCTGAAAGTTGAGAGGGGTGTGCTTGAGTTTGATGACGTATGGCACATCAAGCCTTTTCAGCATTTCCTGGACAAGGGCGATGTTGAACCCATCGGGCTTGCCTTCGTCGTTGATGAATGAAAACGGGGGAAGATCCCACAAGTCTTCATATACCAGGGGATTCTCCTTTGTATATTTCAGACCGTTATTGTCTATGGCGGTGGATGCCAGTGTAACCAGCATGGCCATCATCGTGGATATTATTTTTTTGTACATACTATAGGCATTATTGCCTACAAAGGTACGCTATTTTCTTCGTAACTCCAAATTTTTTACTGTTTTTTATCATTTTGAGAGCGAGAATTCGAATTTTAGGCCTCCATTTGGGTTATTTTCGGCTTTTATCGTACCGCCGTGAAGCAATACTCCATTCTTTACGATGGCAAGTCCAAGCCCTGTGCCGCCCAATTTTCTGCTGCGTCCCTTATCCACTCTGTAGAATCTCTCAAAGAGGCGAGGCAGATGCTTGTTGTCAACACCCACGCCGTTGTCGCTGAAAGTGAAGTTCCAATGCTCTTCGCCCGTCTGATGGGCAGAGAGTGTGATGGTGGTGCCCTCGCCTGCATACGCGATGGCGTTGTCTGTCAGGTTACGGAAGATACTATACACCACACTCGCAGCTCCGTGGATGATGATATTGTCGGGAGTGTTGTCAATGAAATTCATATTCTTTTCCTTCAGTTGAAGAGCTGTTTCCTTAATTATCTGCTTTATGGTCAACGACACGTTGATTTCCTCGAATTCCATCATCTGACTGCCGTCGTCCATGCGGTTGAGCATCGATATGTCGTTGAGCAGACTGCCGAGTCTTTTGCTTTGCGCGTAGCATCTATCAAGGAATTGCGCCTTGGTGTCTTCCTTGATGGTGGGGTTGTCGATGATGGTTTCGAGATAGCCCTGGATACTTGCCACGGGAGTCTTGAGTTCGTGGGCGATGTTCTGTGTGAGTTGCCTCTTCAGTATGTTCTGCTCTTCCTTGGTCTTTTGCAGTCGGATGTATATTTTTATGATACTCTCTGATATTTCTCCCAGTTCGTCGTCGGGAAACTCCGCGAGGTCCTCGGTGTCGAGATTCTCACCACGGTCGGCACGCTGGGCGAAGAGGCGCAGTTTGCTGATGTTTGAGTTCAGTCGCCATATAAATTGGTAAAGCACCAGTGAAAGCAATATCATCACTCCTAAGGCAAACCATATAAAGTGCTGGTCGGCGCGCAGCGACTCCGATAGTTCGTTGTTATAGGGCAGTGCACTGCGGATAATGATATTACGCCTGGGGAAATATGTGGCAGAGTAGAAGAAGTCGCCATGGATAGTGTTGCTCACTCGGTTGATGTCATATCCGTGTCCATAGGCTATGGCCTCGTTAATCTCCTTGCGCTGGCGATGGTTGGAGATGTTGCCGTAGTCCTTGCGCAGGTTGTCATAGAGCACCATGCCGAGTGTGTCAACCACAGTCACTCTCAGATATGGCATGCCATGCGTCCTTACATATTCGTCCATCGACTTGCCGCTGTTGTGCCCATCCACTCCCAATGCCTCCTCCATATTGACATTAAAGCTCTGCAGGCGCTGGTTGAGCGTCTCTATCTTATACTCTTTCTCGCGGTATTGCTGAAACACGATGAAGAATATGGCAAATACAGCAAACAACGTGAGGATACTAAGGTATATCCTCCTTCCAATGGTCATTTTCATTTCTTCTTATTCTTCAAATAGATAACCGAATCCGAGTCTTGTCACTATACACTTGGCAAACGGCCCTACCTTCTTCCTCAATCGTGTGATGTTCACATCCACAGTGCGGTCGAGCACCAATACGTCGGACGGCCACACGCGGTTTATCAGTTCCTGGCGTGAGAACACTCTGCCTCGCTCGTCGAGCAATGTGTGGAGTACCTCAAACTCGGTCTTGGTGAATGCCACTTCCTTGCCTTCGATGGTGACAGTCTTCTTGTCGAGGTCGAGCACGAGTCCTTGGTATTTCAGGATGTTCTTTCCCCCTTCCTCCGTCTGTGGGGCGGTGCGCCTTAGTACGGCTCTTATTCTCACCAACACCTCCCTTATCGAGAAGGGTTTGGATATATAGTCGTCGGCTCCGAGATTAAATCCCGTCACAGTGTCGTTTTCAGTGTCGCGGGCAGTGAGGAATATAATTGGTATGCCGCTTGTGCGCTCGTCGGCCTTGAGTTTTTTGGCCAGTGCAAATCCCGACATCTCGCCCATCATCACGTCGAGCAGCAACAGGTCGTATGAGGGTATGTCGAGCACAATGGCCTCTTCGGCCGAATTGGCGGTCTCCACCTCATAACCTTCTGTTTCGAGATTGAATTTGAGTATCTCGCACAAGTCTTGCTCGTCATCCACAACGAGTATTCTCTGATTGCTCTTTGTCATAACTGTTACTATTAGAATTTTGCTGCAAAGTTACGCATAATTTTCGAAATACCAATAATAATCATGTTACAATTCCGTTAATTTTTTTAGGCACGGAAAACACGGATTAACACAGAACTTTGGCTACATTCAAAAAATCCGTGTTAATCCGTGTAATCCGTGCCTAAATATTATTCGGCTATACGATACCGGTTAGAGAGGGTACTCGTCAAATGCGTACAGTACAGTTGAGAGATACCTCTCTCCGGTATCCGGAAGTAGAGCAACAATCTTCTTCCCTTTGTTCTCTGGACGTTTCGCTATCTCACTGGCGGCAAAGGCTGCGGCACCCGAAGAAATGCCCACCAGCAGTCCTTCCTCGCGAGCCAATTGTCGGCCTGTGCGGATGGCATCGTCATTTTCCACGTCGAATACCTCATCCACAACGTCGTTGTTATATGTCTTTGGTATGAATCCCGCACCAATACCCTGTATCTTGTGAGGACCGCTTGGCTGACCATTGAGCACTGCCGACGACTTTGGCTCCACTGCCACAATCTTGATGTTCGGGTTCTTCTCCTTGAGTCGCTTACCGATACCGCTCACTGTTCCGCCTGTACCCACACCAGCAACGAAGATGTCGATGTTGCCGTCGGTCTGCTCCCACAACTCAACACCGGTGGTGTCGTAGTGCTTCTGGGGGTTGGCTGGGTTTTCAAACTGCTGCAGGATGATTGATCCGGGAGTGGCATCGCGCAGTTCCTCGGCAGCCTTGATGGCACCAGCCATACCGGCAGCACCGCTTGTCAGCTTCACCTCTGCACCATAAGCCTTCACCAGGTTGCGGCGCTCAATACTCATCGTCTCGGGCATTGTCAACACGAGTTTGTAGCCCTTCACGGCAGCCACGAGAGCCAGTCCCACACCAGTGTTGCCGCTGGTAGGCTCGATTATTGTGGCACCCGGTTTCAGCAGTCCCTTCTTTTCAGCGTCCTCTATCATTGCCAACGCAATGCGGTCTTTCACACTGCCGCCAGGATTGAAGAATTCCACCTTGGCGATTATCGGGGTCTCAATACCATGTGATTTCGAGAATTTATTCAGTTCGAGCAATGGAGTCTTTCCAATAAGCTCTGTCAGTTGTTTTGCTATCTTTGTCATAACTTTAATCTTTAATTCCTAATTCCTAATTCCTAATCCCTAATCCCTAATTCTTTTAAATGCTTTCCAAAGCATTTGAAAGATCCTCAATGATGTCCTCATAGTGCTCCGTACCGATGCTCAATCGGATGGTAGAGGGATAGATGTGCTGCTGCTCGAGTTCCTCGGGCGAGAGCTGTGAGTGGGTTGTTGTTGCTGGATGGATTACAAGACTCTTCACGTCGGCCACATTTGCCAACAGCGAGAATATCTTCAGGTTGTCAATCACGCTCCAAGCCTCTTTCTCGCCACCCTTTACCTCGAAGGTGAAGATGCTTCCGCCACCATTGGGGAAGAGTTCCTCATACAAGGCATGGTCGGGATGGTCGGGTAGTGAGGGATGGTTCACCTTTGCCACCTTTGGATGATTTGCCAGGAATTCCACCACTTTCTTTGTATTGAATGCATGACGCTCCACGCGCAGTGAGAGTGTCTCCAGTCCCTGAAGCAGTATCCATGCGTTGAAGGGCGAGATGGCAGCACCTGTGTCGCGCAGGATGACGGCACGAATGCGGGTTACGAAGGCTGCTGCTCCAGCAACATCTGCAAACACTGCACCGTGATAACTTGGGTCGGGCTGGGCTATTGATGGATATTTGTCGGCGTTGGCCTTCCAGTCAAACTTACCAGCATCAACGATTACTCCTCCCAGCGAACTACCGTGTCCACCGATAAACTTAGTGGCAGAGTGCACCACCACGTCGGCTCCGTGTTCGATAGGACGGATGAGGAACGGTGTGCCGAATGTGTTATCCACAATCACGATAGTGTTGTGCTTGTGGGCAATCTCCGAGATACGGTCGATATCAGTCACACTGGCGTTGGGATTACCGAATGTCTCGATGATGATAGCCTTGGTGTTGGGGCGGAATGCCTTGTCAACAGCGTCAAAGTCAGAAGGATCTACTATGGTTGTCTCCACTCCCTGTGTCGATAGAGTGTGCTCCACGAGGTTGTATGTACCGCCGTAGAGGTTGTCGGCAGCGATGATATGATCGCCGTTGCGAGCCACGTTCTGCAAAGCGTAGGTGATGGCTGCTGCACCTGATGCCACTGCCAGTCCGGCAACACCGCCCTCAAGGGCAGCCACACGGTCTTCAAACACACCCTGTGTCGAGTTGGTCAGTCGGCCGTAGATATTACCGGCATCGCGCAGTCCGAATCGGTCGGCGGCATGTTGTGAATTACGGAACACGTAGGATGTTGTCTGATAGATAGGCACTGCGCGCGAGTCGGTTGTCGGGTCGGCCTGTTCCTGTCCTACATGAAGTTGTAGTGTCTCAAAATGAAGTTTCTTGTTGCTCATAATCTTCTATTTTAAATTGTTAATACTTTAATCTTTTAATTCTTTAATCCTTTAATTTCCGAAGGAACTTCAGGATTGCGCTGCAAAGGTACGACGTTTTTTTCATTCCCGAAATACCACATCTATAGCATTTCGCATACCACAATCGTGGTATATCGCCCTTTTTTTCTCCTTGCACCTTATTATATATAATAGCAAGTGTGGTTAAAAAATCAAAAAATACGCTCAATCCTTTGGTCATTTGAAGGAATATACGTATTTTTGTGTCGTGAAATTAAATACGATTAAATATGATAGACGTAAAAGAAACACTTAGCAATGCCGAAGAGAAAATGGAGATGGCAGTGATGTATCTCGAAGAGCAGCTCGCCCGCATTCGTGCAGGACGCGCCAATGTTGCTATTCTCGACGGAATCAAGGTTGAGTCCTACGGCTCTATGGTGCCACTCAACCAGGTAGCAAACCTTTCTACTCCCGACCCGCGCTCTATTGCCATCCGCCCTTGGGACAAGAAGCAGATAAAGGCAATCGAGAAGGCTATCATGGACTCCGATGTAGGTATCACTCCCGAGAACAACGGCGAGATTATCCGTCTTGGCATTCCCGTTCCCACCGAGGAGCGCCGCCGCGAACTCTCCAAGCAGTGCAACAAGATTGGTGAGGGCGTGAAGGTGCAGATTCGCAATGTGCGTGCCGACGTGAAGGACAAACTCAAGAAGGCAATCAAGGACGGACTTTCCGAGGACCTTGAGAAGGATGCCGAGGCCGACCTGCAGAAGATTCACGACAAGATGATAAAGAATGTCGATAACCTCCTCGC
>CALZMK010000095.1 GCA_945788545.1 uncultured Prevotella sp. | reverse complement strand
TATAAGCAGGCATCGATAGTGAAAGGCAAAATCAGCGTACAATACTAATGAATCCAGAAACAGAATATCGTGACGGACTTGAGCAGTTGGCGTCACACTATAAGGATATACTCCAACTGCTCGGCGAAGACCCTCAGCGCGAGGGACTTGAAAAGACTCCAATGCGCGTGGCAAAGGCTATGCAAGTGCTTACGCGCGGTTATTATATGGACGCACGCAAGGTACTGACCGACGCCTTGTTCAAGGAAGACTACAGTCAGATGGTCATTGTGAAGGATATTGATTTCTTCTCACTTTGCGAGCACCACATGCTGCCGTTCTACGGCAAGGTTCACGTGGCATACATCCCTAACGGCTACATCACCGGGCTGAGCAAGATAGCCAGAGTGGTGGACATCTTCTCACACAGGCTACAGGTGCAGGAGAGAATGACATTGCAGATTAAACAATGTATTGAGGAGACACTGCAACCCTTGGGAGTGATGGTGGTAGTGGAAGCCAAGCACATGTGCATGCAAATGAGAGGCGTGGAGAAGCAGAACTCCATCACCACCACAAGTGACTTCAGCGGTGCCTTCAATCAGGCAAAGACCCGCCAGGAGTTTATGAACCTCATACACAATCACGATTAACGAAAACAGACATAACAAAAAACCAAAGATATGAACAACGAAATGCAAACCAACAAGAGCGAATATAAGAAAGAGTCGCTCGCATCTGAGTTTATGAGAAGTTGCCTCGGCAAAATTATAATGCTGGTGGCAGTGATTCTGTTGTTGCTCTTGGCAGCTAAGATGACTATTCCGTCTGACGAGAGCATGATGTATGGCACACTCGACGGTGTATGCCAATGTATAGAGGAGAGCCATGGTGTGCCTGGTGACAAGTCGGACGACATCGTGCGCAACGGCATAGCCACAGTAAGCCACGAGACCGACTCAGTCAAGAAGGACACTATCCTGGCAGATTTCAATAAGTTCAACCGCATTGAAATCTATCATCACACGTTCTTCTCTACTGCATACATCATCAGCAACTTCAATTCTCGTGGTGCGCGTGCCGCAATCGGTGTCTTCGGATTGGTTATTCCCACAGTGAACTTCAATGACTTCGTTCTGCGCAATGGTCCGATACGCAAGGAATACAACCAGCGCATCATCAAGCAGACAATCACGTCGGACACCTATATGGGCGACAATCCCGATCTCGGCAATAGCTACAACACCTTCGAGGGTGGCGGTAGTCCGGACTAACGCCTACTCTTGAAAAACTCTTTCATAAGCTCGGAGCATTCCGCTTCGAGCACTCCCCCTACGACTTCTGCCTTGGGGTGGACGGCTTGTGGTGCAAAACGTTGGAAACCTCTTTTCTCGTCGGCAGCGCCATATACGATGCGGGGAATCTGTGCCCAACCTATCGCTCCGGCACACATCACGCATGGCTCTACGGTGACGTAGAGCGTACATTCGGTGAGATACTTGCCGCCAAGGGTATTGGCGGCTGCTGTTATGGCTTGCATTTCTGCATGGGCTGTCACGTCGCAAAGCGTCTCGGTGAGGTTATGTGCCCGGGAGATTATCCGGTCGCGACACACTATCACTGCGCCAACGGGAATCTCTCCCGCCTTGTATGCCTCCTGCGCCTCGGCAATGGCCTTGCGCATGTAGTTTTCGTCTTTTCTTATCTGGTCTTGTTGTTCCATGGGGACAAAGGTAATACTTTTTGTTGAATAATACAAATAAAAAAATGGAAATAAGTCAAACTGGATTCAAATATGAGGTGAGAAGGCTCGAAACCACCGACTCTACCAACAATTACCTGCGCCACATAGCGCTCAATCCCGACATAGACTTTCTATATGTCACGGCGGAATATCAGACTGCCGGCAAGGGACAGAGTGGTAATCATTGGGAGAGCGAACAAGGCAAAAACCTACTGTTCAGTGTAAAGTGTAAACCATTTAGAGTGAAAGCATCCGAGCAGTTTATTCTGCTTCAAACAGTGTCGATAGCCGTGTGCAAGGCATTAAGAAGGCTTTTGAATAAACAATGTATGATTAAATGGCCTAACGACATATACTATGGCGACAAGAAACTAAGCGGCACACTTTCGGAGTGCACGCTACACAATATATGGGTAAATGAGTTTATTGCTGGCGTAGGCATTAATGTAAATCAGACAGTGTATCATAGCGATGCTCCCAATCCAGTGTCTATGGCGAATATTACTGGTCGCTCATTCGACCGCAATGCCCTTCTCGATGAGATTACGGGAGAAATATGTCATTGGTTTGGTTATATCACAAATGAAGACATGGAATCCATCAGAACGGAATACGAACTTCTTCTTTATCGCCGCACAGGAATACACAAATACTGCGATAAAGACGGCATATTCGATGCAAGCTACGAGAAAATCCTGACCAATGGTCATCTTCTCCTCCGTCGCACCGATGGCATCCTCTCGGAATATGAATTCAAGGAAGTGAAATTCCTAATTTCTAATTCCTAATTTTGTCTCACTTTTCCTCAACAAAGTCAACGTATTCTCCCTCATCATCAGATATGATCTGACGATTAGCTACATGGGCATCACGAGTGTCGAAGATAATCTCCTGTTCACCTGCATTGGAGCTGTTATAGGTATTTCCAGGGTTATTAACATACTCATCTTGTTGGCGTGGTTGATCATCACGGGTATTGCGGCTATATGACGTTGTCGTTCCACGGAAATTATATTGATTGGAATGACGCCGTACATAATCATTATTATCATCATAGTCGTCATCATATCCACCTCGGCGAATACGTCGGAATATCGACAACACAAAGTTGACTGCTATCAATAAGATGACAGCACCGATGATAATCACCAACAGAATGATAAACAATATTCCCTTAACCATTTTTTCTTGAGGTTATGATAGACAGACAAATATACCATGCAATAATAACCGAGATACCCGAAATACCAAAGATTAGCAATATGGGCAGACACGAAACAAGGAATACATACTTGATTCTGTTTTCATGCCATCCCCAGTGCTTGAACTTCAAGGCGAACATAGGAATCTCTGCCACGAGGAGCCAACTGCTGATAAACACCAGGACAATGAGCAGCAGGATAACATGTGATTGTGCCACCAGCATATCCTCGCCACCCACAATAAGTGCTGCCCAGAAGAGGGCATTTGCAGGTGTTGGTAATCCGATGAATGATGTAGTCTGTCGCTCATCAAGATTAAATTTTGCAAGTCGTATTGCTGAGAATGCAGCCATCACGAATGCCACGTATGGCACGGCAGAAGCCAATGTTTCGTTCCATCCCGACTTGTCGAGAGTTAAAAGCAAAGTGTATATCATCGACGACGGTGCAACACCGAATGTTACCACGTCGGCAAGCGAATCGAGTTCCTTGCCAATAGGAGATGAGACACCTAGTAGTCGAGCACTCATACCGTCGAAGAAGTCGAAAACGGCTCCCACAACGATAAAAGTCAATGCCATAGTATAATTAGCATTGAGGGCGAAGACGATAGCAATGCATCCTGAGACGAGATTGCATGACGTCAACGTATTAGGTATATGTTTTGTTAAAATATTAGCCATCACACATTATTATATATATAAGAACAAGCTCGGCTCTCCGCTCGGTTCGCGCAGCCATTCTTCATTCTTAATTCTTCATTTAACAAGTCGGCAGCTTCGCCAGCACAGTCTGGTCGCCTGTTGTATATTGTCCCATCTTGACGCACACCTCACTGCCTAAGGGCAGATATACATCAACACGCGAGCCCAACTTGATGAAACCCAAGTGCTCGTCGATGTAGCATTCCTCACCAGGCTTGGCATAAGTGACAATACGGCGTGCCATTGCACCCGCAATCTGGCGGCAGAGGATATCCTCTCCCTCGGGCGTGGTGATAAGCACGTCGGCATGCTCGTTCTCCTCGCTTGCCTTAGGCAACCATGCCTTGTGGAAATTGCCGTCCTTGTGCACCACCTTCTTCACCTTTCCGTCAACAGGAAACCAGTTGGCATGCACATTAAACAAACTCATGAATATCGAAATCATGAGTCGCTTCTCATGGAAATACTCGTTCTCCATGACTTCTTCAATCACCACAATCTTTCCGTCGGCAGGAGCTACGACAAGACGCTCGGTGTCACCCTCGAAATAACGAATCGGACAACGGTAAAAATTCAACACAACGAGCCATGCCGCACCGAATATTACAGCAAACGACCAGAATGGAATCTTGTTATCCACGAAATGGTATAGCAGATAGGCCACTAAACCTATTGCCAAAACGCTGTAAATCAGTGTATCGGTGCCTTCACGATGAATGCGGATTTTCTTTAATTTCTTTATTCTTCTTCCCATGGGTATCTATAAGGATTGATTTAAATCTCTGCAAAGGTAGTTATTTTTTTGCGAATAAACAAACTTTTTGGCAATTTCTTTTGGTTATCTCATAAAAAAGACGTAACTTTGAACTCGATTTCACATAAAACACTGAAAAATATGCAAGATTTCGTACATCTTCATGTACATACATACTACTCGATACTCGACGGACAATCGAGCATATCACGACTCGTTGACAAGGCTATTGGCAACGGAATGAAGGGTATGGCCATCACCGACCATGGCGATATGTTCGGCATCAAGGAGTTCTTCGACTACTGCAATGGCGTAAACGGAAAAAGAGCCAAGGAAGGACTCGAGCCGTTCAAACCGATTTTCGGTTGCGAGATGTACGTTGCCCGCCACCGCAAGGAAGACAAGGTGAAGGAAAACGGCGACCGAAGCGGTTACCACCTTATTGTATTAGCAAAGAACTACAAGGGATACAAGAACCTCATCAAATTAGTGTCGAATTCATGGATTGACGGATTCTATGGTAGGCCTCGTACCGACCGTGCCGACCTGGAGCGTTATCATGAGGGACTGATTGTATGTTCGGCTTGTATTGGAGGCGAGGTGCCCAAGAAGATTATCAACGACGATATTGAGGGAGCAAGAGAGGCAGTGCAGTGGTATCACAACTTATTTGGTGATGACTATTATCTCGAACTGCAGCGCCACGAGGTGAAAGATCCCTCGCAACGCGCCAACCGAGAGACATTCCCATTGCAGCAGAAGGCCAACAAGGTTCTGTTGGAACTGGCAAAAGAATTTGGCATCAAGGTGATATGCTCCAACGACGCCCACTTTGTGGATGAGGAGAACGCAGAGGCTCACGACCATCTGCTATGTCTTTCTACAGGCAAGGATCTTGACGACCCTACTCGTATGCTATATACCAAGCAGGAGTGGTTTAAGACCCGCGAGGAGATGAACGATGTTTTCCAGGATATTCCCGAGGCACTGTCAAACACTCTCGAGATTCTCGACAAGGTGGAGACATACGACATAGAGCATGCACCCATCATGCCCTTCTTCCCCATTCCCGAGGATTTCGGAACTGAGGAACAATGGCGCGAGAAATTCACTCCCGAACAACTCTTCGACGAGTTTACAAGCGACGAGAACGGAGAAAACCAACTGCCACGCGAGGAAGGCGAGAAGAAAATCAAGAAATTGGGCGGCATTGACAAACTATACCGCATAAAATTTGAGGCCGACTACCTGGCAAAGTTAGCATACGAAGGAGCAGAACGACTCTACCCCACTCCACTCACCGACGAGGTGAGCGAGCGTATCAAGTTTGAGCTACACATCATGAAGACCATGGGATTCCCCGGCTACTTCCTCATAGTGCAGGACTTTATCAACTCAGCCCAACAGGAATTAGGAGTGATGGTGGGACCAGGACGTGGTTCGGCTGCGGGATCGGTAGTGGCATACTGCTTGGGTATCACCAAGATCGACCCAATCAAATACGACCTGCTGTTTGAGCGTTTCCTCAACCCCGACCGTATCTCACTGCCCGATATCGATACCGACTTCGACGACGACGGACGAGGAAGGGTGCTCGAATGGGTGGAAGAGAAATACGGCCACGAAAACTGTGCACACATTATTACATACGGTACGATGGCGACCAAAAACTCCATCAAGGACGTGGCACGAGTGGAGAAACTGCCGTTGGACAAGGCAAACTATCTGTGTAAGCTCATTCCCGACAAACTGCCCGACGGCTTGAAGATGAACATCGGCAATGCCATCAAGTGCATACCCGAACTGCGCGAAGCCGAGGCAAGCGCCGACCCCAAGTTGCGCAACACTATGGAATA
>CALZMK010000094.1 GCA_945788545.1 uncultured Prevotella sp. | reverse complement strand
GAGGGGTCGGAGAACTCCTTGCCCACCTTGTCGGGAACAAATGTTATCAGATAGTTGTCACGATTGTAGAGGTTATATACCCCACCCTCGCCTGTTTTCGACATACATTTCTCAAGTATCTCGTTAGCCTCCTCGGCATATTGCGGTTCGTTCCATCTCTCGGCTGCAAGGAAGAGGGCTGTGGCGAAATATAGTTCGCCGTCGGATGCATTGCTATTGCCTATCTGCTTGCCGTCTCTTGAGCATTGCCAACAGAAATATCCGTCCCAAGGCGTGTTCTTCGGATAAGCCATATAGCGCTTTGCCCATCGCCATAGTTTGTCAAATTCAGCACGATGATTGGTCTGAACACTAATCATCATACCATACGACATACCCTCGGAGCGCACGTCGTTGCTGCCTGTGTCATAGATAAAAGCCATGTTGTCGGCAGTTTCGTAATACACGGTTTTCTGTCCGTCGGCATCGAAGACGGATACATCACCCGGGGTGAAGAAATGCTGCCATAGCATATCCAACCTTTGGTTAACTTCCTCCTGACTCTTGCCCAAGAGAGAGGAGAAAAGGTTTTCGGCATTCACTGCCAATGTTGTCATCAGGCATAAGGCAATCACTGCCAATATTCTGTTTTCTTTCATGATAAAAATTGTTGTTAGAGTTAATAATTATTTCATTATAACCACTGCTTGACTCTTTCCTCGGTCTTTTGCCATAGGATGTCGATGAGTGGATGTTGGGTGTATTTTCTCTTCAGTTTCTTGATGTGGCACGAGAGGTTGAATGTGCCCGTCTGTCCTTCCACTTCGGGCGACAGGAGCAGGTGGATGGCAGTGGCTGCACCTTGGCGTGGAGTGCGGATGATGGGGGCGAAGACAGTCTTGGTGATAGGGTCGAACCACATCTTGAAGTATATGATATCTGTGGCAACTATACCAGGGTCGGCACAGTTGACGGTGATACCCTTGTCTTTCAGTTTCCTTGCTAATTTGAGAGTGAACAAGGTGATGGCAAGTTTGGAGTTGCTATATGGGAAGATGCGCCAGAAGAATCCTCGGCATCCTGTGTCAAAGAACGACGGGAAATATATTCTTCCCCACATATATGTGAGTGAAGACATCGAGACGATACGGCTTCCACGCTCCATGAGTGGAACAAGGAGACGGGTGAGCAAGTAATGTCCCACATAGTTCACCTGCACAGTGCGCTCCATACCGTCCTCGGTGATGGTGCGTCCTTCCTGTTCGAGTATGCCGGAGTTGTTCATGAGTAATGCCACCTTCTCTCCCCTACACTTTATCTCGTCAGCAAAAGCTTTCACAGTCTTAAGTGAAGACAAGTCGATAGGGATAATCTCCACATCTTCATTGCCGGATTCAGATATTATCCACTTTCGCTTCTCCTCTGCCCTCTCCAAATTTTTGCTAGCCATGATGACATGATACCCCTCAATAGCTACAGCTCGTGCTATCTCAGAGCCCATACATCCGTCAGCGCCTGTTATTATTGCTAATTTCTTCATTCTATTTTATTTTTTCATACGATATTACGAATCTTGAGCCTTTGGCCTCATAGCTACGGTCGAGAACAATGCTTGCGCCCATACGATTTGCAATCTGACGTGCCAACGATAGTCCTAAACCGGTGCCTGGAATGAATTCGTCCACCTTATAGAATTGCTCGAAGATGCGCTCGTCGTCGCCTTCGGGCACTCCCTTACCGGTGTCGGTGACAGAGAAAACAATGTCGCCGTCTTCATTCTTCGAACATTCCACACACACTTGTCCCTCGTCGGTGAACTTAATGGCATTGTCGATGATGCAATGCAGTATGCGGAGTATGCCCTTACTGTTACATTCCACAGTCTTCAGCCCACTGTTGTTCTTGTGGGTCAGTACAACCCCTTCCTTCACAGACGGGAAGGAGTCGCATGACTGACTCAGCAGTTCGTCGATGTCAACGGTTTCCATAGGCAGTCGTTCACTGCTGCTTTCATATTGCGACATTTCCAGGAACGTGTTAAGCATCTGTGTCATGTGGGTAGTCTGTTCGTCGATGATACCTGTAAACTTCTGTTTCTCCTCGTCGCTGAGTTGGATGCCAGGAGTGGTGAGCAGTTGCACGAATCCGTAAATTTGGTTGAGTGGAGTGCGAATCTCGTGCGACATGTTTCTGATAAACGATTCCTTCATGTGCTTAGCCTCTTCTATGCCGGTCTGTTCCTGCTTGTTCATGTTCTTCGACCATTTGCGGTATTCCTCAGCGTGGATACCGAAATAATCATAGAACTTCTTGTTGAAATCGTCGGCGTTTTTATATGCGCCCTCCTTGACAATATCTTCGATAGACTTGTCCTCCTTGAGCATATCAAGGCTCTGCTTTAGTCTTAACTCCTCTGGGTTGATATTCTCAGCCTTGTTACTGTCATCGGTGAGTTGCAGGAGTGTCAGTTCGTCTTCCTTCTGCATCATATTGTTAATTGTAGCCACGATGGTCTTGTTGCGGCGTTTCACCTTTCGGTTGAGTCGCATCAGAACAACGATGAACACCGCACCTATCACCAACAACGTAGCCACGCTTATAATAATGTTCCTTTGCTTGGTCAGTTCCGCCTTCTGTTCAGCTAATTGCTTTTCCTTCTCTTGGGTCTCGTATATTTTTGCAAGTTGGGCGGCATCTTCTATTTCCTTACGCCTATTAATACTGTCCTTACATTCTATGATATCCCAAGCCGAATTTAGTGCCATCTTATAGTCACCAAGTTCGTAATGATATATAAGTTCGTTCTTGAGCACATAACTCAAGAAATCATTACACACGGTATCTCTTTTTTCTACAAAGTATTGTCTTAGATTTACAATGTCATTCCAAGCCTGTTTGTAATTTTTTTGATCTAAGTTATAAGCAAAATAAAACGCTCTATTTTCAGGAAGCTTCGCTGTTTGCGTAGCTTCTGACAAGATTCTATATTTCTCATATTCCTTTTTCTTTTTCATACTATGATATATTTCCATAATCGTCTTATAACTACTCCATAGTCTTATATCATAATACTTTTCCGAGGGAAACTTAATGTTTTTTCCCTTTTCAAGTATTGCTACTAACTCTTGTATGTATTTCTCAGTCTCCGCATACCTTTTAAGAGCTGCCAGATTAATTATTAGAGAGTTACAAGCAACGGTTGATTTATCAAAGGGACGGAATGTTGGGTTTTCATAGAACATTTTTATGGCTCTGTCCGCAGCTTCCTTATTGTTTTTGATGGCATTATCATACTCTTTTAATTCCATCAGATTATGTCCTATGAGTTCGAGGCTATTTATTCGCATTTCTTCATCATTGTTCTTAATAGCCATATCCAACAATTCCCTAACCTTCTTCAGGCTAGTGCCTATATGGTTTTCATTGTAATATGAGAAAGCTACAACATATAGCGTATGCATATAAAAATCACTATGTTCCTTCTTCAACCGTGGATCGGACATTGCCAAATTGCCATAATGAATTATTGAGCGCTCATTATTCCCAGTGTTATTGTACACCATACACCGATAGTAATTACTAATATATGGTGGATGCTTTTTTACCTTTTCCAGAGAATCTATAACAGCAAAAGCCTTGTCAGGATCTTCAAAGCTCAGTTTTCTGATGTAGTCCCTATAATTGATAGTGTCACTACTGTCACTCGCACCGGCAGTCTTATTGCCAGAGCAGGCGCCAAAAAGAAATGGTGCAGCCAATAATGCCGCAACAAACAAATGCTTTAGTCTTGTTATCATATTTTTAATTTTTAATTGACTTTCGTTAATTCTCGGCTGACTTCGTTTCTTAACTCTTAATTTTTATAGTGAACCTTGAACCGTTGTTCTTGTATTTCCTGTCGAGATATACCTCGGCATCTATTCGCTTTGCAATAAGGCGCGAGAGCGACAAGCCCAAACCGGGGCCTGGAGTGAACTCGTTGATCTTGAAGAAGCGTTCGAAGATATGCTCACCCTCGCCCGAGGGAATGCCACGTCCGGTGTCAGTCACTGTGAAGATGGTGCAGTTGTCCTCGTCTTTTGTACATTCGACCATGATACAGCCTTGTTCGGTGAACTTGACGGCATTGTCGATGAGGCAGAGCAATATGCGCACAATGCCTTTCCTCTCTGTGACGATGGTTTCCACTCCACTGATATTGCGGAACAGCATCTGTACATCATCATGAGGTTTGGTGCATTTCGACTTCACCTCGTCGAGTATTTCATCAATAAACACCTGTTCTATGTTGTGCGACTGCTCGTTACTCTCATATTCCGACATCTCGATGAATGTGTTGAGCATATTGGTCATATACAAAGTCTGCTCGAAGACAATGTTGCTAAACTGATTTCTTTCTTCCTCCCTGAGGTCGCTCTTGGGGTTGGTGAGAATCTGTATGAAACCGTTTATCTGGTTAAGTGGAGTGCGTATCTCATGCGACATGTTCTTGATGAAGTTGTCCTTTATGCGCTCGGATTCCGTACCCTTTTTCATTACCTCCTTCTTGAGTTCCTCGGATTCACCAATCTTGATACTCCATTTGATGTAATCCAATGGGGAAATGCCAAACTTGGCCTTGAACTTGGAGCACAGAGAGTCTGTATTGCTGAATCCACATTCGTGTGCAATCTCACTGAGATTCTTGCCTGTGTTCTGTCTCATCAGGTCTGCTGCCATGATAATTCGCAGCTCCTCAGGATTATCTTGTGTCTCGGTTCCATTTGTCTCTTTATTGCCAAGACGGAGTCGTGTCAGTTCGTCCTGCTTCTCGATGATATTGTTAATCGTATTGACAATAGTCTTGTTGCGCTTGTCGAGTTTGCGGTTGTATATCACCATGGCGGCAAAAAGGAGAGCTATTACAAGCAGAATAAAGGCAAATACCTTTATGGCATTTTTCTGCTTTGAGAGTTGCTGGTTCTTATTGGCAATCTCGCGTTCCTTTTCCTGTATCTCGTATATCTTAGCCTGTCTCACTCCGTCCTCTTCGTTGTGTCGAATGGATAGTGAGTCCTGAAGTTTTTTTATTGTCTCGGCTTTGGCAAGAGCATCGCGATATTTGCCTTGTTCCTTGTATATGAATTTCTCGCATTCAAGAACATAATCTATGAATGTTTCCGAGATGGTGTCGTTAGAGGCAATGGCATTTTGTCTTATTCTCTTTGTCACCTCTGCAAGGTTCTTCAAGTCCTTGATATTGTAGTAATGTTCAGAGAGAATAGTCTCAACGAATGTTGAGTTGGCAAGTGTTGACTTCATAATCTTGGCAAGATATTTGTCCGCCTCTTTCTTGTTGCCTATTTTACTGTAATATTCTATCATCAGTCCATAGGTATTGATCTGACGGTATTCAACCGCACCATCCATATCGACATTCATTTCTCCCAATATTTGGTTGATGTGTTGCAAGTCTGGTATCAGTTTTGCCGCCTCTTCAAATCTATTGGCTCTTAGAAGACTTGACATATAGTTGCCGACAAAGGAATAGGCACTATTGGCAATTTGGAAGTTGGGTTCATTGTCAAGTGCTGACATAATAACACCTTTCCCCTCTTCAAAGAGTTTAAAACCGCCATTTATGTCGCCGAGACTTATTAGGCTTAATGCCAACGGTTCGGTTGCCGCTACTTCAAACTCTTTCTTGTTGTTTTTGCGTGCTACCTCAATAGCTGCTTTTGCATATTTTATACTCTGGGCATATTGGTGGGTGGAATTGGCGATGCCTGCAAGAGTGCTCAATAGTCTATAATGGTGTTTTACGTTTTTCTGTAGCGCGATGGAGTCTTTCAAGGCTTGTTGGCCATAGTAGTATGCCATCTTGTAATCAGAGAATCCGTTGTAATAAACGGCAAAACGCAAATAGTTGATAATATAAGGAGACACAGTCTTTTTCATCTCCATCGTGTCGATGAGTGCAAGGGCGCGTTCTGGCTCCTGCAAGCTTATCTTTGACACATATTCACCTGTAAGGGTGCTATCAATACCCTTACTTGCTCCTGTCGCCCTCCTATCTGAGCAGGCAGTAAGCAATGATAATGCATAAAATGCAATTAATAATAGAAATAAGTTACGTTTCATTAGTTTCATGTTGATATTTTATTACTGTGATTCTATTCTTTTTATTTCATCTTTTATACATTTTGGGAGTTCTTCATTCAGATGCTGGTGACATGCCATGTCGAGGGTGTACATGCGGGCAATGCAATAGTTGCTGTGATGGCAGTTGCAGCGCGCACACTCCTCTGCCTTCATAC
>CALZMK010000093.1 GCA_945788545.1 uncultured Prevotella sp. | reverse complement strand
ATCCAATGGGAGACTATGTGATAGGCGGATTGAAATATACGTTATATCCATATTCACAGAAGGCTACTCTTGTTGCTAACAACTATAGCGACACTAAGATAGATATTCCAGGCAGTGTGACTAATGATGGTGTCACATACACTGTTGACAAGATAGCTGATAATTGCTTCTATGGATGTAATAATCTCAACGAGGTTATATTGCCAGAGACAATCGTTAGCATCGGTGACAATTGCTTTGGCGAATGTAATGCCCTCACAACTGTGCTTTCGTTGGCATCAACACCTCCTGTATGTACGGGCAACTTGGCATTGGGGTCTAATGCTAAGGTTTATGTGGCTAATGAGAACATCGAAACCTACCAAAATGACAGTAATTGGGGACAGTCGAAGGTGGAAAGCTATGATAAGTTTGCCGTTGAGACAATAGCTGACAGAGGCGAGTTTAAGTATCGCCTATATCCTTTCACACTGAAAGCGACACTCTTAGGCAACAGTTACTCGAATAGCACAACTATCGAGGTGCCCGAGACCACTATATATGACGGTAAGACTTATCAGGTGACAGGTATTGGAAAATACTGCTTCTACACATGCTCGAGCGTGACAGAAATAGTATTGCCAAATACCATTACCACCATTGAAGACTGGGCATTTGCAGAGTGCAGTAGTTTGGTGAAGTTGACTTTACCGGAGAATGTAAGCAACATCGGACAGAACGTGTTCAAGAAAACCAGTAAGTTGGAGAACATCAAGTGTCTGGCGACAACACCGCCCTCATGCACTGGCGACTTGCTCTTCAAGGATGGTGCCACAATCTATGTACCATCCGAATCGGTTGACACATACAAACACGCCATGTATTGGGAGGTGTATGAAATAAAGAATGTCGATGAATTTGCCGATGGCATATATGCTCCGATTATGGATGCCGACGATGATGTGAAGGTGTATGACATCAACGGATTACGCCTTGAGACCAAGGGCAAGGGATTGCGCATCCTGCGCTCAAAGGGCAAGACTAAGAAGGTGGTAGTGAAGTAGTGACTACGAGAGTAAGTAATAAAAAGGTGCAACCCTCAGTGAGGTTTGCACCTTTTAATATATAAACAGTAGTTTGACTACTTTAGTTTATCTTATAAATCTTTTCTTTTCCATTGAATGTACATCTCACTGTGGCTCTGCCATCAACAATCTTGCCGATTTCTCTCTTCACCGAACCGCCATTTGTCACTACCATGATGGTGGAATTGGGTTTCAGAGGAGCATAAACCTGATAATTTGTCAGATCCATAAGTCCGTTGTCATTTGTGGAGAATATGGGCTTTGTGGGCATTGCCACTGCCTTGCCGTCAACGAGTATGGACACTGTGGGAACTGCGGGACGCTGGCATGGTTTGCCTGCCTTGGCAAATCCGATACCGTGAAAGTCAACGAGAGGCTCATTGCCTGCTCCTTCTACAACGAGATAAATGGCATGCTTGCCTGTAAGTCCCTCTACGGCGGGCACTGCCACCTCGTAGGTCGTAGCCTCCTTGGCTGCATTGGCAGGCACATCCACTACGGCGATTTCCTTACCGTTCCATGTGGAGTTGGCATATGGTCCGTCGAGCATCACACGCACGCGGAAGGCTCCCTTGCCCTTGGATGTCATATTAATGCAGAACTTGGTGTTGTCGCCCTGCTTTGTACCCTCAAATGGTTTGATGCCCTTGGTGTGCTTGGCAAGACCACCGAAACCGAAGTACTTGAAACCAACAACTCCGCCATTCTTCACTCCTGCGAGATCCATACTGTTATTCCATACGTCGAAGTTGTCCTGCATCCACTTCTGGTCGCTCATATAACAAGCAATACCGGCTGAATAATATGCATAAGGAGGTAGTCCGAAGATATTGAATCCCTCGCTTGTCACCTCGGCACCGGTGTATTGCATACCATCGGAAGCCTTGGCTGTCCACTCGTTGTTCTTTGTGTATGGGTCGTATGCCGTGATGCTCACCTGTCCACCCTTTGCCACGGGTTTCTTATCCCACTCAATCTTGATGGGGGCTACCATTGCCTGACGTGCAAATCCGAAGCCACGGGGAGGACGATGATAGAAGACATACCACTGGCCGTTGATCTCCTGGATCGAGCCATGGGTGTTGTGGGCGGCATTCATGCCTACGAGATGTGTTCCGTCCTCATTGGGGACGATACCGCGTGAATCTACAAGTACGCCTCCCGAACGCCAAGGACCAAGGGGAGAATCTCCGAAGGCATAACGGAGGGCGGAGTTGGTGGAGCCTTGTCCGTATTCCGGACCGCTATATCCCGAGAACACCATCACATATTTGTTGCCCACCTGACGTATGCTCGATGCCTCGAAGAAGTTGAAGTCGCCAGGGTTCTGACCTTTATAGAGAGCGGGATATTGTGTTCCCTCGGGATCGCGGATTACTCCATAACGCTCGGAGGCAGGAATGAAGTAGTCGTGTATCTGTGTTCCCGGACGCACGGCATACATATTGTCCTGATCAAGCTCGTAGGCTGTGGAGTGGCGGAAACCATAGAACACGTAGGCACGAAATCCACGGGCATAGTCGGGATCCTTCTTATTGGTGATGTTCTCAACAAACACCGAGGGGTCGAAGTCGATGAGCGAACCATCGACACAGGCCGTGCCGTCGGCATTGAGGTTGACAGGAGTGAAAGGACCATCGGGACGATCGCCCTTGCAAACCATTGCCACTCTGCGCCATCCACGAGAGTGGGGATAGAGCCAATAGGTCTTCTTACCTGTTGTCTTGTCCTTCACTTCCACGAGGTCGGGAGCGAACATGGTGTCCCACTTACCATTAACGTAATGACTGAACACGGGTCCCTCGTCGCGCCAGTTGGTGAGGTCCTCAACTGGTGCCGACCATATACGGATGTCATTACCGCAATACTCTGTAAATTTTACATCATGCGAACCAATGATATAGGCACGCATCTTGCCGGGGTTGTCGGGATCCTCAAACACGCGAGGCTCTCCATCTGGCAAATGCTCCCAAAGAGGGAGATAGGGGTTCTGGGCTGTAGCCAGAGTAGCAACCATCGACAAGGCTGCAACAATCAGTTTTTTCTTCATCGAACTTTAATATTTTAATTTTTTAATCTTTTAATCTTTCATACCTGAACCAGTCAACATCCACGTATCCGCCCTTTTTCTTGGTGGCATAGTTGAAGATGGCAAACTTGGAGCCCATAAAGAAGCGGCGATAGTCGAATATCATCTTGTAGTCGCCCAGCACCTTGGTCCAGTTCTCACCGTCTATACTATAATATAAGGTGGCGAGATCCTTGCCGGGGCGGAAGTCGGCATCCAAACGGAAATACACATCCTTGGTCTTCTTGTCAAGTTCTTGGCGATAAGCCTCGGTGATTGCCACATCAGTGATGAGTTTCTCCTTATCGGTCATCTTGCAGCTCTGGCTCTCGGCAACGAGAATAAGCTTCTTGCCTTGCTTCTTCACCTGCACAACACCGGCATCTCCATTGAATGCACTCAGTCCGGCTACATCGCCGTCCTTCATCTTCGAGATGTCCATCTTGACGATACCCTTGCATTCAGGGCCTTCCATACGCTGTGTCAGAGTGTTGGGAGCGACATAGAGATTGGGTACTACCCTACTCGTCTTTAGGCGCATGAATCCCGGACGCTCGGTGAGCGACCATGCGTCGTTAATAGGATTGTGGTTCCACTGCCAGTCGATATTCATCTTGTCGGAGTCAAACTCGTCGCTCGACACAATCTCGCCTCCGTCATATCCCGCAACGGGCTTACCCATCACTGCTGGTATCTTTCCGTTTTCATCGCCGAGCATAGGCCATCCGTCCTTCCATGTGCAAGGCATGAGAGTGAGGACACGTCCGCAACCACCACGATCCTGGAAGATTACGCCATACCAGTTGCCCTTGCCGTCATCCACGATTGTTCCCTGGGCAGCGTAGGGGAATCCTCCGAATGTAGATTCCAGGATCACCTTCTTCTCGTATGGACCTTGGATATTGTCGGCACGATATACCAACTGTCGGCGAGGCTTGTTCTTGGGCCATGAGATCATGATGAGATAATATTTTCCATCGTGCTTGATAACTCGGCTGCCTTCGAGCAATCCATTCTCCTCGGCATCACGTTCGAACACCTTACCGCTCAGTCCGCCTTCCTTCACACCGCTAAGGTCGGGCAGCAACTCCTTCATCTCTCCTGTGCCATAGAACACGTATGCCCTACCGTCGTCATCAAAGAAGAGAGAGGCATCGTGGAAATGAGGAATACGATGAGCGAGAGTCCATCCCTCGCGCGGGTCCTTGGTGGTATATACATATCCCTTATAAGGAGCATCGTTGGGAGAGAAGTAGAGATAGTAGAGTCCGTTGTGGTATCTCAGAGAAGTGGCCCACTGACCTCGTCCATACACTGTTCCCTCCTGCATGTCATACTTAGGAGTGTCGTGGAGAGAGGGGAACACATAGCTCACCGTCTTCCAGTTGACAAGGTCCTTGGAGTGCATCACCGGAGCACCAGGCATGAGGTGCATAGTTGTAGATACGAGCCAGTAGTCATCACCCACACGGATGACATCGGGGTCGGGCACATCTGCCCAAAGTACGGGATTCTTGAATCCGCTCTGCACCGACAATACCTTCTCGGCAAAGCGCTTACCGATGATACGATAGCCCTCGGCAGTATAGTGAAGAGAGTCCTTTGCACAAGGGCAGTCCTTGGAAGACACCACATGGGCAGTTGGAATCACCTCGGGCAGCTTATTGATGATGGGGTTATGGGCGGCACAACGTCCTCCCACTTCCTTGCCGACAACCTCTCCGGCATAGAGAGGAACGTTGTTGGCATTAAGACCAAGATCGGCAAGCAGATTCTCATACACCTTCTTCACCTTCTCGGGCCAATCCTGCTGACCGGTATTAGTCTCGCCCTGAAGCATGAGCATACCCTTGATCACTCCCTGCTTCTTGGCAATCTTTGCCAATTCCACGAGACGTGCGTAGGGATTGTCGTCATAGTCCTTGGTCATGTTCTTCATCCACTGCGGCTGCTTTTCCAGATAGGAGGCGTAGTTCACCTTGTCGAATAGTTCGATTCCACATCCTCCGATGGCAACATTAATAACTCCCACCTTGATGTTCTCGGGCAAGCGCTGCACCATCTGCCTTCCGAAATAGTCGGCGGGCGTCAAACCGGTGTAGGGACGACAGAGGGGCGGAACGGCTGTGTGCCACTCTCCCTTTTTCCATCCCAACTTGGCATCGTCCATCGAAGCCATCGACATGAATCTCGGGCTCACGCCTTCCATGTCCTGTTTCTCATAACGCGCATTACCTTCCATGTTCGATTGTCCGAAACACAGGTAAATGTAGAAATTCTCATCCTGCGCCTTCATAGTCACAACCGACAAGAGCGCCAGAACGGCAATAAATAGTCTTTTCATATCAATAATAAATTGTTTTATCATATTATTCTGTAATCACCAGTCCGCCGTTGCAGGGAATGGAGATTTGGATCTGCTGCTTCTTGGAGAGTTTAACAGACTTAAGAGAGCCCTCGAGTTTGTCGGTGTCAGAATAAAGATTCAACTGACTGCCGGCAGAGAACATCGGGAGGTTGAGCTTGATTTTGACGGGAGTTTCCTGGGCATTGATACCCACTACATACCACTTGTCTCCAGTGCGACGGGCCATGATGCAATACTTTCCGGGATATCCGTCGATGAACTTCACGTCATCCCATGTGGTGGGCACCTTCTTCATGAAGTCGATAGCCCATGAGGGAGCATCCTCAAGATTGTTGGGAGCAAGGGCGAAGTGCTGCACAGGGCTCTGGAACATGATGGCAGTGGCAAGGGCAAAGACATCTGAGGTCTTGCGCTGACTGCCACTCTTGTTGTTGGCGTTGTAGAACTTATTGAGCGTAGAACCTCCGAAGTCCATCGAACCCACGGTGTTGCGGATAAATGGATGGATGCAGGCATTCTTTGCCTCGGCATCACACATGCCCTGAGAGAAATGCAGGTTCTCGCTGGCAAGCACTGCCTCGGAGGCTGCATAAGCAGGGAACATACGCTCCCAACCGCGAGGCAAGGTGCAACCATGGAAGATGACGAGAAGTCCGAAGTCGTTGGCATCGGCAAGAATATCTTCATAGAGCTGCATCATAGGCTGCTTGTCGCCTCCGAAGAAATCCACTTTGATACCACGAATACCGATGCTCTGCATCCATGCCATCTCGGCGCGACGGGCTT
>CALZMK010000092.1 GCA_945788545.1 uncultured Prevotella sp. | reverse complement strand
TGATTGCCGTCGTGGCAATGGCATCCGGATGCAGTGCGTATGACGCTCCATTCAATTCCCTCCCCACTCTCTCGGTGGAGGAAGCCCTCGACATCACCCGCAACGAGGCTACTGTCGCCGGAGCCATTGCCGACAATGGAGGCAATGGTCTCACCTCGTTACGTTTCGAATGGTGGGCAAGCAACGGCGGCACAGTCTTGCGGTCTCCGTTGCTCACCCCCGAAAACGGTAGGGTGGAGTATCGGCTTAGAGACCTGAAACCGGGTGTTACCTACTCGTATCGCCTGAGGGGGGACAACGGACGGGTGGAGGTTACCAGCGACGACATGCAGTTTACCACCTTGTCCAACGTCATCCCTACTGTATCCCCACTCATCCCGCTCGCCAAAGGTCCCGCCAGTGTCATCGCCTCGTTTGTCATCGAGGACAACGGAGGCGAGGACATCATCGAGGCAGGGTGCCACATACGCAACATCGATTCGGGCAAGACCGTTGATGTAACTGCCAGCCTCAGCGAGGCAAACGCGGGAAATATCATATTGACAATGACCGGACTCGACAAGATGGCCAATCTCGAGCTCACGCCCTATGCCGCAAACACCATCGGCGAGGCAACAGGCAGCGCCATGCTGATTACCACCGACAATTCCATTTCCACCACATCGCCCGGCACACTCTCCCAACTTATGGGCGAAGACAGATACGGATATACGTCGCTCAGTTTCTCCGGACAGATGAACGGCGATGACATACGTACAATCAGGGAAATGGCGGGACTTGACTTCTACGGCCATGACACGGGAGGCCAACTGACTGCCATCGACCTCACCGACGTGAATATCGTCGAGGGCGGCAGCAATTATATTGAGTCGCGGGCCATCGAAGCTGATGTCATTGGGTATGGTATGTTCCAAGACCTTGCAAGACTGCAATCCATTATGCTCCCGCTCACTGCCAAGAGGGTAGACGAACAGGCCTTCAAGAACTGCTCCAGCCTTGCCACCATCACCATCCCTGCCTCAGCCTCGTCGATAGGACAATCCGACGGTTGCACGTCGCTGTCCTCCATCCAGGTGTCGGCAGCCAATAAGTATTTCAAGAGCATCGACGGGGTTCTCTTCAATGCCGATGCAACCAAGATAATGTGGTTCCCGCTCGGTAAGGATGGCAACTACACCCTTCCTTCCTCTGTCGAGTCGATTGGCGAATATGCCTTCCGCAATTGCCGCATCACCTCTTTCACCATGCCCGACAACATCACCGAGATTGGCATGGGTGCATTCTATGGCAGCAGTGTGGAAACGGTCACGCTCTCCAACAATCTCGCCACAATCCCGCAAGCCACATTCCAACAATGTCGCAAACTCAAATGCATACATATCGGCAGCGAAACAAGTTTGATAGGTGAATATGTCTTCGACGGTTGTCCGCTTTCCGACATATACATAGCTGCGGCCATACCTCCCGTGTGCTACAACGCCACATTCAACAGCAGCTACCCACTGCTGAAGTCGTGCACCCTCCACGTGCCCGAATCAAGCCTTGCCAGATATAGAGCCCATAAGAAATGGGGAAATTTTGAAAACATCACAAAATAACAGCTATGAGCATACCTGAAATAGAAGAACTGAAATTACAAGTTGAACAGAAATACGGCAGGACACTGTCCACTACCACCGACTTCGAGGAATTCTCGCTCGTTCTCGAAAATACATTGTCCCAGACTATATCCTCATCCACACTCAAGCGAATATGGGGATATGTCAATGACAGACACAAGGCGAGGAAATACACTCTCGACATATTGGCGCAGTATGTAGGATTCAGTAATTTCGACAAGTTTGTGTCGTGGCTCAAGACCAGTTCGAAGTACAACTCGTCATTCTTCAACGCCTGTCAGATGACAAGCAGCGAACTGCTTCCGGGCGAGTTTGTCGAAATCGGTTGGACCCCTAATCGCCTGGTAGCACTCGAATACCTGGGCGACAGCACATTCGAGGTGAAAGCATCGCGCAACAGCAAACTTGCCAGCGGTGACCGGTTTGTCACCGGCAGCTTCATTATGCAACAACCGCTCTACCTGCCCTATATCATCCGCAATGGAGAAAACACCATGCCCTTTGTGGCAGGACGAAACGGAGGTCTGACCATCATAAGAAAACTCAACAAGGACAATAATGACTGAAGAGAATATCACATCCGAGTTTGTCGAAGACATCAACAACCAGTTGGGCGACATCCAGTCGGAGAAGAGCGTATTTACAGACATCAAGGAATGTTATGTCTCCAAGTCTGGATACACCCGACTGCTGAAGGCAAGGCGTTTCGGCAAGACGTATATGCTGAAATGCCTGAAGAACGACTGTCTGTTCACACCCATGTATCGCATGGCGCTGAACAAGGAGTTCGAGATTGGTCTGCAGTTTGAGCACACCCACATCTGCCGCACCATCGGAATGGAAAAACTTGACAAACTCGGCCCAGTGATTATCCTCGAATATATTGACGGCGAAACCCTTGAGTCATTCATGTCAAAAGGGCTTCTTACCCAACCGTTGGCAAGAAAATTCTTCGCCCAGATAAAGGATGTGCTGCAATATATCCACAACAAGCAAACCATCCACCGCGACTTGAAGCCATCCAATATCATGGTGACACACAACGGACTGAACATCAAGCTTATCGACTTCAATCTTTCCGACAACGATGCATTCAATATATTCAAGGCTCCGTGCGGCACATCGGGATATATAGCCCCCGAACTCCTCCTGCCGAACTCCAAAAGCGACATCCGCTGCGACATCTATTCCTTCGGGATGCTTGCGTTGCATATGGCTGAGGCCACACACGACAAGAAGATGATGCAGATAGCGCGACAATGCATCAATCACGATCCTGGGAAGCGGCCCGAAAGTATGGATGAAATAGCAATCCCCACTGAAGGCAACTCCTTGCAGATAATGGCGCTCGTGTTTCTGTCGCTCTCAGCCTTGTGTCTCCTGACGTATATAACAATAAGACTAACGCAGGTCCTCTGACATATCGCTTTCGAAATACAGCGAGCCGGACAAATCGGCAGATGGTATCTATCAACGACTAAAATATAAGAAAGCGCCCTATAGAACAATCAAGATTGAGAAAAGTCTGTAGTACACAGCACTGCCATAGAGATTCGCAAAGTAATGGATAACCGGAAAAAGGCTAAATAAATTATCAAACTTGTGTTAAGTGAACTATTATGAACTTGACACAAGTTTTTGTTTAGAGTAATATTGCAGCCCAAAAGAATCAGGTATGCTAAGAGGAATGACGACATTCAAATGTGATGTCTGCGGTCACACATTCCGGGCCATGGACATCGAATGGCAAGCCACTGCATATACCATGCCGGTGCTCTGTCCCAACTGTGGCAGCCGCCACACTATGCCAAAGTCCATGTTTTCCCTTTTCACCAAAGGAGTATATAGAAAGATTTGGGAAGAAATCGACAATCAATAACGAAAAGCAAGCTATTGCCTAACAAATCAATAACCTTCACTACACATTATTTCTAATACCACCATGAGCAACAAGGATATTCACAATAAAATTGTTGAGTTAGCGGACAAGCTTGCCAAAAGCGGGTCTTCTTTTTCTCGTGCTGATTTGGCCTATGAGCTGAAACAGCAAGGGGTAAGTACGGATTCCCCGGAACTATCCCGCATTGTCTATGAAGTTTGGATTGACAGTGGGCGTAATGCAAATATCGTAAAAGCATTTACCAATAATGCCGGTAATCGCTCGTTGGTAGAGGCATACCAAGTGGCTGCGGCATCAGACAATGCCGACCAAAATAAAATTCTCAGCATTACCCAACAAGAATTGCAAGAGGCAGACAATGCCATAAGCAGTTTAGGAAAAACCATAGAATATGCGCTTGCAGAGGCTGCCGTCAATGCCGGTGCAGGCATGGCAAGCATACTGCAAGGCACTGCAGGAGTAGAACGTATAAGAAAGGAAGCTGGGGTGGTGTATAGTAAATATACAAACCTCGTAAATGGATATGAGGAGGCCAGACACAGTATTCAGGAGACAGTATCGGCATTTGTTGAACTGCGCTCATACATTACAAAAGTGTTCCGCGAATATTCCATGGCACTTGTAGATGTATTTGGCGATGCTGTGAAGGTGGTTTCGCCCCAGCTGTTCAACTTTGATTCCATTGAATGGCTTGACGTGCAGGGGATGTTGCAGCAAATAGACTTGCAATACACGACAGTAGCCAACAGATGCTCTAACCTGATGAATGAGATCTCAGACAGTTTCCGCAGGTCCTTGGAATCATCAGTCAATACATATCGTTCGTTCAACAGTCGGGAAGCTGGCCTGATAATGGCAGGTATAGGTATGTTAGGGCATTATATGGATGCTTCCGCACGTACGAACGAGCTGAAGGGCGATTTCATGAGGCTTAAGAATGATATGCGGCGTGACGCAACCCAAATCAAAGCCGACCTGATGAGACTTGCCCAAATATACAGCACGCTTAACATGATGTTGATTCCGCAAGCGGAGGTTTTCATGCGTCATAGTGGAAAGGTGCTGACAAAAGAAGTGGATGGCTTGTTGTCTTCTATATATTCAAACAAGGAAGCTGCCAAACTGAAGGAGAAGCGTGACGCGTTGCTCGAAGAAATGAAAATGGTAGAACGCTACATGAACGACGAGAAAGCCAATATCGTGTATTACGAAGGAAACATCGAGGAGAACAAGGCATTGCTCGAAAACCTGAAGGGACAGTACGAAGATGCTGTTAACAGCAGACCTTCGCGGCCGTTCTTCCTTGTAAATTGGCTGACGTTTGGAAGTGCGGAAAGAAAGTATAACCGTAACTTCTTTAACTGGAATCAGGCTTGTGGCCCTTTGGTAAGGAGTTATGAAGAATCAATGGTAGATTTGGACCTTGACAAGAAAGAACTTGCCATCCAGAAAAAATCCTTCGAAGAACATCAGAAGTCCTACAACAGGTGTAAGAATGAGCTTAACGGCATCGCACGGAAGATGATGGATAGTATTAGCGTTAATGCTGAGCAGAAGAAACAGATGCTATCACATCTAAAGGATATTGTGGCTTTACTTCATGTAGCCAAGAGCATATCAGAAAGCCGTTTGGACAAGAAACTTGTTTCGACAGTAAAGATAAATGATTATGGAACCTTGGAAATACCCTCTGAGGTGAATAACGGAATAAAAGCCCTGACAGACATTATAGGAGTTTCTATGCCAGAAATAGGCAATAGTGTCGGCAAGAAAGTACACAAGCTTGTCAGGAACCGTGAAGAAGACAAAATTGTGAATAAGGTGATTTCCGGCAACATGAGTAGAGACAAGGGCTTACAGGCATTCGAAAGTGTTGACGAGGAGATTCCACAGGTTGATGATATAGCGAATGCTCTGCCTTATCAACAAGCGATGGACTTGTTGGCCCAGACAATGAAACTTCAGGCTCTTAAAGTAGAAGAACACAAGTCCGAAAAGTTCTATGCACAACAATTGTCTGACTTGCAAAGACAGTTCAAGGAGAGTATGTCGGATGTAGAGGACAAATCAGCGTTGTTACGCAAAGTAATGGCGAAAATCAATACAGCTTCAACACCACAGCAGTTGAAAGAAGGATTGATGGCCCTTACCGGGACTTCTGCCGACAATTGGACAGACAACGATTGGGATTCATTTATTAAGGGCAACAAATCACTAACATTATAAGTATATGGAAAGTTCAAGAAGAAGAAATGTTCAAGAGTCGCTTGGCCTTACAACCCAAAAAGAAGAACAGCGTCAGCAAAGCGCAATAGACAAGGAACTGCAACGGCAGAAGAAGAAAGCTGATAAGCGCAGACAATTGGAAAATGATTTCGATTACAAGGTGGTAAAAGGAATATCTGTCGCCTTCGACGGTTATTTCTTAGACCCGATTATCGGTTTCCTCATTCCTGGAGCCGGTGATGTCCTGACATCCATTTGTGCGATTCCTTTTATTTGGGTTGCCGCGGCAAGAGTGAAATCCTTACCTTTAACTCTTGCAGTAATTTACAATACAATGGTAGATGTTGCACTTGGTCTGATACCATTTTATATTGGTGATATCATTGATGTGTTTAATCGTTCCTATAAGAAGAACTATCGTTTGATAGTGGGATACGTTGAAGACGACCAGGAGATAATCAGCGAAGTCAACAGTACAGCCATTCGCACTGCTGTGTTGATAGCGATAATGTGTGTGGTAATATACTATTTAGTGAAAATCCTATTATCCGTAATGGCCACAATATGGGAATGGATAGATATGGCATGGCAATCGGTTGCGAGTATTTAGCTTGTGCTTAGAG
>CALZMK010000091.1 GCA_945788545.1 uncultured Prevotella sp. | reverse complement strand
GGCAAGGAAATTCTTCCTATCTTCGATTTCTTGTCTTGTCATTTTTCTTTTTTTTAAACTTATTAAACTTGAATCCATATTTGCGTATGAGGATGTCGTTATGCCTGTATCCTTCGTTGGCCTCAAAGCATCTCCTGTTATCGTTATAATGGCAGTATTTCAACCATTTCGGAGACACTTCTTCTACAAGGTCGCGTATCTTCCCGTAGTCAGTTCTATGCTTCATTATGCCAAAATAGCTATTAATACTTGCTAAAAAATGCTCAAGCTGTGATGGATATGCAAGTCTATTCCATTTCCGGATGGCCATCCTACAGTTGCGTATTGTTCGGTCGTTAGTGTAGACTCTATCGTATTTGATATGCACTCCGAGAAAACTTACTCCCTTAGAGTAATGCTGCTGATACCTCTTGCGAGGATGCATAACATAACCGTATTTATCTCTGAGAATTTTTTCGGAGTGTCTTACGTGCGCAAGTCCTGCTTCAAGATTGTCTACTACCCACCACATGTCATCAACAAATCTGCCATAGTGCATACCACACTCTTCAACCTGCCACTTATCGAATTCAGCGAGATCGTAGTTTTTTTGTACCTGCCAGTATTGGTTACCGAGGCACCCACCGTGATCTAAATCACTATTAAACACTACAGACTTCCCGGATTTAATGATATCGTCATACCGATATCGAGGAGATATCAATCTGGCATTAATCTGAGGGTATGAGTAGTTAACTCTCATAAGTATGTATAGCAAATCATCTCTCAATTCTCCATCCTCAAAATTACGACAGATAAGGTCTCTATACATATCGTATGAACGATTTAGATCAGTAGACGGGAAATAAGCCTTAATGTCTCGTGTGATTATATAAGCAGGACGGCTGAAGCAGTTACTAACCTCAATCACATCGTCTATTAGTTGCATTATTGCTTTGTTACCACCATAACCTATACGGTTATTGTACGTTCTGTCCGTGAGCTCTGCCTCCACAAGTGGACGTACATGACCGTCGAAATGTTGCTGGATGATTTTAGTTTGCATAAGTGCAGCTATAACCTCACGAGGTTGTGGCTTGTTTTTGATGAAGGAATATAAAAAAGGGTCAAGAGATCGGTCATTAACATCACATAAAAGCCGCATCAGGTCTCTCTCCCAATGCAATTCAAAATGAACACTATCTACGCTCCTTCGCTTATTAGCGCGGTTATCGAGATATGCTTCTATGATGGTATTTCTGTCCATGTCAATTAATTATAATTCGCAAGCGGAACCACCAAAAAGGAGTTGTAGAGGTTGTTGTTGTTAGCGTAACCGTAATTGCCGTTCGAGTTCCAGCAGTTGTTCGAATTGTACCTACTACAAGACCAAAGATTGGAGTTCGAGACTCTCTACCTTACTCTTAACTTCCCAAAAGGAAGTGGAGTCTCCTTTATAATCTATGAGACTGCAGGGTCATCATCTGATGCCTGTCGTGCTCTTGGCCCTTTGTTTTCCTTTATATGATCTTTGCCACCTTGTAGCGCCTTCGTCAAGTTTTGCTATATGCTCCATCATTTCGTGCTTGATTTGGTCTGGAGTCATAGGATCGTGTTGCGTAGGTATACATATAATATTCCTTCTCGCTATGATTCTCATTGTATGTATAAATACCGCAATATTTGCACTCATCCTCTCGAGATGGATTTTACGATCATCATCGTAGTCGTATGCAAGCATAAACTCACGTATGACATCAAGTATCTGCTCGATGGCCCTGTTAGCATATCTTACTCTATCAACCTTGGTCATCATAAGCTCAGCACGTATCAGTAGATCATAGAGAGCCTCCGCATCAATGATTATTTGAGGCTGCTCTATTTCTCCTTCCACCTTTTTTACTTCGAAGTATTCTGATTTACCCATTTTCTATTTTTTTGACAGTCACGGCCGATTAAACGTCCGTGACAAAGAATTAAAAATTAAAGTGCGCTTTGCGGCACTTTTAAAAGCGCAAGCGGAACCACCAAAAAGGAGACGCAGAGGTAGTAGCTGCTAGCGTAACCGTAATAGCCGTCCGAGTTCCAGCAGAGGCTCGAAACGTACCTACTACAAGACCAAAGATAGGAGGATGAGTGATTATCGGCTACTTCTGTAATTAAATCTATGTCTGGTATAACCCATTCTCCTTTTTTAAGCAGCTCATTTTCAAAGCCGATATTTGCAGCAAAATCTGCTGCAGGAGATGCTGGTTTTACCAAACCATCTGCACTGATATATTTATGGCTTGCAAGATATTGTGTTGTTTCTTTTGCAGTCATATATTTACGCGTTAAGCCAATAGCTCCATATTCGGTTGGCCTTACAGGCAAGCATGTAGCAACAAATCTAAGCCACCCCTTCTCATCGTTGCCAAATATAGCACGCAAATATGAGCAGTGGTCACTATTATGCTTACTTTGGCCAAGATATGCCGGTAGACATACTGCAAATTGCCTCTTAACACTCGTTACATCCGTCGAGGGGTTAAACCTGCTATCATTAACATCACCTCTTAAGAACGTAAGAGCTCTTTTCCAATCAGTAATAGCTCCGTATTCACTACGATAGCCATTAATTCTTAACATCATGTCACTTGCCTTCCAATCCGGATAGATATTTGCTTTCAGAGCAAATCCTGACGCGCCTTTGTTATAAGATGATTGCCTGTAATCAACGTAATAATGGTACAAGTCTATTGTATTATCGTTGTTGAGTACCGCACGCCATTGTTGACTATGCAAAGTGGCATTATTGGCAAAATACTCATTAAGCTGATTGACAAGAAACTGCTCATCAGATGCATTATACGGTATGGTATAATCGTGATTAGCGGCCCACGAATCTGTAGACTCTCTTATTGACAACACTCCCTCTCTGTCTGTACCATCGCATATATATCCTGTAAGCCTGTACTGATATATGTCAGATATCTTCTTTGACACCGGGCTTTTGTACTCAATGGCAATCTCTCCGCGGAAACTTGGATGGTCTACCCCTATGATTACTTTGCCTACAATAGTATAGTTGGACATAAAAGACGCAGAACTATATGTGCCTGCGGATATAAAATGCAATGCGTTTAAACCATCAAGTACAGCTGTTGATCCGGTTATTGCGCTATCTATTCCGACAACTACATTTCGACCGTCGTATTTAATTTCACCGCTCTCCCCAATGAGAGATACCTGTGATTCGTAGTGACTCTTAACCGCCGCATCATATTCGGCTTTGTTGTTGTAATATTTTATCATATATTAAGTTTTATGCTTGTTTCCAATCGTTGATACTGCCAGTACCGACAGCGTAATACAAACCGCTTGAGCTTGCATCCATGTTAATATACATCTGACCTCTGTACATTGGTACGCCATCCCACGGCAAGCCATTTGGCAGGTTAACAGGTATGACGTCAGCTGATGGTACACCATGACCGAGCATTGTGAGCGGGTACCTGTATTTTGTGATCTCTGTTACATCAATAGTACCGGCAGCTACATTACCGATATGGTATTTTGATTTCTCAAGAGCATCAACACGAGCAGCTAGGCTGACCATAGCCTCTACCATAGTTCTGTGCTCATATATGCCAAACACTTGAGAGATAAGGTTGGCCAGGGCCCCGTGCTTCTCAATAATAACCTCCATATCTGTAATACCCGGCTTGTATGATATAACCACCTTGCAGGACTGAGGTATGTTTGCGATATAATAGCCGGAATCAGGTATAGAGACAAATCTGTCTTCATTATTAGGGAGGTATCTAGTCTCTACATAGGTCTCAAGGACATACACAGGATAGCCTGTGTTCTCTGTGGTCTCGTCAGTAGTGACAGTCACACTGCCAGTCTCATCGTCAATAGTCACGGCATAGTAGAGCAGATTTCCGCTTCCGTCTTTTTTTTGCACGGTTCTCTGTCTCTCAATCTCCTCATAGATGGCTATGACAGTGAGGTCAAGTGCGCTGTGTGTCGCATCGCTCGGATTGAACCCTGTCTTGATGAGCAGTTCAGAGCAGGCATCCACCGCAAACGGCTTACTGATTGCAAAGGCAGAGTTATCCACAGCTGATCGAGACGCGCATTGGATATATTTACCTGCGATACCAGGCTCTAAGATCACAACGTTTGAGCTGTGATTATAACCCAAAAGCCGTTTAATCGCTGGTATATCTGCTGTTTTGGTATCTACAGTCTGAGCCGCTTCATTAGCATTATCTGTAGCTTGTATGGCAAGATTAATCTGATTGGTTATCGCCTCCTGTTGGGCAGGATACCAATCATTGGCAATCATATCCGTCAAAACTTTACAACTATTGGCAGCCTCAGATGCAGACTGTGCTGATAGATTAGCAACATCAGATGCAGTCTTAGTTTCGGATATTGACGTGTCAAAAACTACCCTTCTGCGATCCTCAGCGTCAACTCTCGCTTGTTCCTGCTGCTCAATTTGGATGATGATATTATTTCGTTGTGCATCAGCTTCGACACGTAGATTTTCTGCAGCCTGCCTATTATGCTCAGCTGCACTTATCTCAGCATTTAGCAATTGCATTTCCTTAATTGATGATTGAGCATCAGATGCTGCGGTTTGTGCCCGTGTTGCGGCAAGATTGGCCTTATCAATAGCTAAATTGTAATCATTAACAAAATCTTGTTCTGTGCCTTCATAACCATACTTTACTGCAAGATCATAAATACTTTTGCCGCGTTCTACTATCTTTCGCCATACAGTCTCATCTGACCCTGGCTTAACATTGATGTTTAATCGTCGGCTAATATAGCCACAACCATCATCATCACTGATAACAGCTGTAAGAGGAGCATAACTTACATTGTTAGCCCATGGGCCACCTAAGGTAATTGATACTTTACCAAGATTAATTTTTGCCATAACTAATATAAGTCTAAAATTAAATTACCATCTACAATATCAAATCTGTCATTGTTTGACGCTGCTTGCGTGTCCATCACCAGTTCCATTGCATCGTTGACAACAAACGTAGGGTAATTGATATTACCCGAGTCCCCTTTATCCCCCTTGGCTCCTTGTAGAGATTTCAGCCAATCATCCACAGTACCAACAAACCCATGTTTCAAAGCCAATTCATAAGCAGATAAACCATTCCCAGGAGCCGATAATTCTGAGCTTAACTCTATTGTATCTATATAGATATTGTCACATGGGCAATCCCCATTATCTGTCTGACAAGTATCAGTAAGCGCAAATGCATCGCAGTGGTCCAGAGTGTGCATACCTTCTATACCATAATTTTCGACATACATAAGTTTGTACACACCTGTTACTTGCTGTTCTTTGCCGTAAAAGGTAAAGATTATCGTATTCCCATCAACTACATAATCATCTATAACCTTATTAACATCGCGGCAACTAAGCACGATTTTACAACTGTCAGCTTGTATCTTATCATTGGATCCATTACGTATAATCGTCCATCTGACTACAATATCATTGCCTATCCTTATAAGTTTCATAGCCTACGCATTAATTCCTACGCATTAATTCGATACTAAATCCTCCTGACAGTAATCTCTGATCACCGAATGATTGATTAATACCTACATCTATTTTAAGATGCCACTTGACGGACGGGTTGGACCTGTCGAGTATTGTTGTTACCATTACAGGCAGTATACCTGTTCCCGCCACGCCATCAGTTGTCTGGTATTGATATCCTGATGCACAATAGTAAGTACCGAGTAACCAGTGAGGAGACGAGCTGTCTCCCATCCATTGATCATAGCTTACACATAGATCACGCATAGCGGTTAAATCAGTCATCTCAATATCAAATGTTGGAGATGTCCCCTTGTATTGACATGACAACCAGTAAGTATTATCTCTTCTTACCAATTTAATCTTGGCCATATTAATACCACTCTGCACGGTCTTATTTACGAGTACATCTTCCGCTACTTTCGCGCGTAGCAGATCGTGATATCTTGGCACATCGTCAACCTTAGGACGGGTGTCAGGTTTGCCGGGTATGACCATTGCTGGCGTGATAACTGCAGATCTTATTATATAACACTCCACCTCATTACCGGTATCAACAAGTGTTCTGTCACCAGCATTGTCAGCTATATCATTGACAGCAAACCTATAATCACCATCACCATTAAATAATGCTCTATCTACACTCAGCAACTCTCCGTTGATTGCGATAATGCCGGATGTATATGACACATACCCATCTGATACGACCTTATCAATGCCGCTTAAAATTACTGTATTATTATTCTCCGTTAGCGCGTTAACTAATTTTGCAAGCTCGCCACTCACAGAGTCCTGCATAAAATTAATGTCATCCAGCCATATAGGCTGACGACCGGTGTGTGTAATAAATCTATTCATATTGAATTATTTGAAAATTTGTCCCTGCGAATTTGTAGTAATTGACCCATCTGGTAATAAGAGTCCTGTTCTCCTGGGTGTCCAGTGATGCCG
>CALZMK010000090.1 GCA_945788545.1 uncultured Prevotella sp. | reverse complement strand
GGACTGAGGTCGCGAATGAGATATACACCATAATATATAGAGCGAAGCTGGTCAAGCAGTGCGTCCACTGTTGCCAGCAATTGAGTTCGTTTCTTCTCGTCGGTTATGATGGCCGCGATCATCGTGTGATGACGTGTTACCATAGCTTCAAACTCGTCACGATAAGCCTCGTCGCCCTTGACGGCGAGCTTCGACGTGGCAATAAGCTTGTCGGTGATGCCGCCCAATGCGCTCACCACGACAATGACAGGCTGAGACTGATGCTCAACGATGTTCTTCAAACTCAAAATACTTTCTACGGAACCTACGGATGTTCCGCCGAATTTCAATACCTTCATAATGTGTTAAAATGATTTTGTGGTTGCAAAGGTAAGAAGTTTTCTCGGTTTTTCCAAAAAAAACATCTATTTTTTATCATAAATCCAAAAAAATGGGTATAGTTTTCTTAAATTTTCTTTTATATCGGGTAGAATTAATATTTTTTAGACAGAATAATGCCGATATTTCGCAATTACTAAGTAATTTTGCAGCAAAATTGAAAGTATATAGAAAAGATAATTGAAAACATATTGAATATATAGATGAATTATGGCAGAAGCTATTGACATTCGCGAATTGAATATTCGCATCGAACAACAAAGTACATTTGTGACAAATCTTGTCAGCGGCATGGACCGCGTGATTGTGGGACAGAAGCATCTTGTGGATTCGCTTCTCATCGGATTGCTGAGCGACGGACACATCCTTCTCGAAGGTGTTCCCGGTCTTGCCAAGACACTTGCAATCAAAACCCTTGCCCAGTTGATTGACTCAGAATACAGCCGTATTCAGTTTACTCCCGACCTCTTGCCTGCCGATGTTGTCGGTACGCTGATATATTCGCAGAAGGAAGAGAAATTTAATGTGAAGAAAGGTCCCGTGTTCGCCAATTTCGTCCTTGCCGACGAGATCAACCGTGCTCCGGCAAAGGTGCAGAGCGCATTGCTCGAGGCCATGCAGGAGAAGCAGGTGACTATCGGCAGCGAGACATTCCAACTGCCCAATCCATTCCTCGTGATGGCCACTCAGAACCCGATTGAGCAGGAAGGTACATATCAGTTGCCCGAGGCTCAGGTTGACCGATTCATGCTCAAGGTTGTCATCGACTATCCCACGCTCGAAGAGGAAAAGCGCATCATCCGCGAGAATATCCAGGGACAGATGCCCACAGTAACTCCCGTGAGCACCGCCGACGAGATTATCCGCGCCCGCAGTGTAGTGCGCGAGGTGTATATCGACGAGAAAATCGAACAGTATATCGCCGACATCGTCTTTGCCACACGTTATCCCGACCGCTACGGTCTCAAGGACATGTCGTCGCTCATCTCCTTCGGCGGCAGTCCGCGTGCCAGCATCTCGCTCGCCAAGGCTGCCCGCGCCTATGCCTTCATCAAGCGCAGGGGATATGTAGTGCCCGAGGACGTGAGAGCAGTGGCTCACGACGTGTTGCGCCATCGCGTTGGTCTCACCTACGAGGCCGAGGCAAGCAATGTGTCGAGCGAGGAAATCATTAGCCGTATTATTAATAAGGTGGAAGTGCCTTGATGTTCGGATGGATACGCAAGAGTTATTAAAGAAAGTAAGGAAGATAGAAATCAAGACGCGCGGACTGAGCGCGAATATCTTCGCCGGACAATACCATTCGGCCTTCAAGGGAAGGGGAATGGCGTTCAGCGAGGTGCGAGAGTATCAGTTTGGCGACGACGTCAGGGACATCGACTGGAATGTCACGGCGCGCTTCAACCGACCATACGTGAAGGTGTTTGAGGAAGAGCGCGAACTCACCGTGATGCTTCTCGTGGATGTGAGCGGTTCGCTCGACTTCGGAACGCAAGGACAAGCCAAGCGCGACATGCTCACCGAGATTGCCGCCACACTGGCATTCAGTGCCATACAGAACAACGACAAGATTGGTGTCATCTTCTTCTCCGACAAAATCGAGAAGTATATTCCGCCAAAGAAAGGCCGCAAGCATATTCTGTATATCATCCGCGAACTGATAGACTTCCAGCCCGAGAGCCGCCGCACCGACATTCGCGGGGCGCTCGAGTTCCTCTCGGGAGTGGCAAAGCGCAGGTGTACAGCCTTCTTGCTCAGCGACTTCTACGTGCGCAATGACTTCCAGCAGACACTCTCCATCTGCAACCGCAAGCACGACATTGTAGCCATCCAGGTGTATGATGTGCGCTCAAGGGAACTGCCCGACGTGGGACTTATGCGTGTTGTGGATGCCGAGACGGGATTTGAGCAGTATGTCGATACGAGCAGCAAGCGCACTCGCAATGCTTACACCCAATATTGGAACAAGCGACAGGCAACTCTCGCCGACACTTTCAATAAGTGCAATGTTGACAACATCTCGGTTGCAACAAACGACGACTATGTCAAGGCGATGATGATGCTGTTTAAAATGAGAAATTAGAAATTGAAAAGGTATTTAACTATAATATTATTGGCTTGCGCGGCTATGACAGCTGCGGCACAGGCTACAGTGGAGGCGACAATCGACTCCATAGAGATTCTTATAGGCCAACAAGTGGAGGTGAGCGTGAGGACTACTGCCAAGGAAGGAGCAAAGGTGGAATATCCCGACTTCAAACCGCAGCAGATGATTACTCCCGGAGTGGAAGTGGTGAGCCATGCCGACTCCGCCATAGTCAATATCGACAACGGGATGGCGGTGTTCACTCATAAGTATCGACTCACTTCTTTCGACGGCAAACTGTATTACTTGCCTCCGTTCACGGTTAAAGTGAATGGTAAGCAATTCAAGAGTAAGAGCCTTGCACTCAAGGTGTTGGAAGTGCCCGTTGACACCACAAAGCTCGACCAGTTCTATGGTCCGAAGGATGTGCAGGACAATCCATTCAGTTGGAGCGACTGGAGCCTGGCCTTCTGGCTCAGCATACTGATGCTCGTGATATTGGCAGTGGCATATTGGCTCTATCTGCGCCTCAGGGACAACAAACCCATCGTGGCTTCCATCAAGATAGTGAAGAAACTGCTGCCGCATCAAAAGGCTCTGAAGGAGATTGAGGTGATAAAGGCCGAGAAGATGGTGACATCCGAAAACCAGAAGGAGTATTACACCAAACTCACCGACACGCTGCGCAAGTATATCGAGGAGCGATATGGATTCATGGCGATGGAGATGACATCATCCGAAATCATCGACCGACTCACCGAGACGCAAGACCAGCAGGCGCTCGACGAACTGCGCATGCTATTCCAAACAGCCGACCTTGTGAAGTTTGCAAAATACTCCACACTCATCAATGAGAATGACATGAATCTCGTCAACGCCATAGAGTTTATCAACAAGACAAAGATGGAGGCACAGCCCGACCAAAAGGCTGAAAAACCGCAAATGAGCGAGGAAGAGGTGAGAAGCAAGAAAACACGCCGAGTGCTCAAAGGCTCAATCACCGCTCTCATCGTCTCGGCAGCTGCCATTCTCGTATATGTCATCTATGTCGTTTACACCTTATTAATATAATAGGACAATGGAATTTGCCAATAAGGAATATCTGTTTCTGCTACTGCTCATCATACCCTATCTGATATGGTATGTGATGTACAGAAAGAAAAGCGAACCCACATTGAGAATGAGCGACACGTTCGCCTTCAACTACGCACCGAAGAGTTGGCGTGTGAGGCTGATGCCGCTCCAACTGCTGTTGCGCATCGTCACATTCACGCTCATCGTGATAGTGATGGCTCGACCGCAAACCAGCAACTCGTGGAAAAACAAGTCGGTGGAAGGCATCGACATAATGCTTGCCATCGACGTCTCGACAAGTATGCTTGCCGAAGACCTCAAACCCAACCGTATTGAGGCTGCCAAGGCTGTGGCGTCGGAGTTTATCATCGGTCGTCCCAACGACAACATCGGTTTGTCGATATTTGCTGGTGAGGCTTTCACCCAATGTCCGATGACCACCGACCATGCCTCGCTGCTCAATCTCTTGCAAAACGTGCGCACCGACATTGCCGCCCGCGGACTCATCAGCGACGGAACAGCCATCGGTATGGGGCTCGCCAATGCCGTCACTCGTCTCAAGGGTTCGAAGGCCAAGAGCAAGGTTGTTATCCTCCTCACCGACGGAAGTAACAACATGGGCGACATATCGCCAATGACCGCCGCCGAGATTGCCCAAAGTCTTGGTATCAGGGTATATACCATCGGTGTGGGCACCAACAAGGTTGCTCCCTACCCTATGCCTGTGGCTGGCGGAGTGCAGTATGTCAACATGCCCGTGGAAATCGACACCAAGATGCTGGCGGATATCGCCGCTGCCACCGAGGGCGATTTCTATCGCGCCACAAATACTGCCGAGCTCAAGAACATATACAAGGAAATCGACCGACTGGAGAAGTCGAAGCTCAACGTGAAGAAGTTCAGTAAGCGCTATGAGGCTTATCAGCCTTTCGCCCTTGCGGCAGCCATATCACTCCTCTTGGAGATATTGCTGCGAATAACCGTATTTAGAAGAATACCATAATATCGCCATGTTTAGATTTGAAGATTCAATATACCTTTACCTCCTTGCCGTGATTCCCATGCTGGCATTGCTGAGGTTTATGATGACAAGATCGAGGAAAAAGCGACTCAGGAAGTTTGGCGACCCGCAACTCGTCAAGCAACTCATGCCCGACGTCTCGCGATGGCGTCCGGCAGTGAAGTTTTGGTTGCTTCAGGCGGCTCTTGCTCTCATCATCGTCATGCTCGCACGCCCGCAGTTGGGCACCAAGATAAGTCATGAGAAGCGCCAGGGCATCGAGACTATCATTGCCATGGACATCAGCAACTCAATGCTAGCACAGGATGTAACTCCGAGCCGTCTCGACCGCTGCAAGATGATGGTGGAGAATCTCGTGGATAACTTCACCGACGACAAAATCGGACTTATCGTATTCGCCGGCGACGCGTTCATCCAACTTCCCATCACCAGCGACTATGTGTCGGCGAAGATGTTCCTTGCCGACATCCAACCGTCACTGATAGCCACACAAGGCACCGACATCGCCCTTGCCATCTCTAAGGCAGTGAACAGTTTCACGCAAGAGGAAGGCATCGGCAAGGCCATCATCGTCATCACCGACGGTGAGGACCACGAGGGCGGAGCCGTTGAGGCGGCACAGGAAGCACGCAAGAAGGGAATGCGCGTGTATGTGCTCGGAGTGGGATCAAAAGGCGGAGCGCCTATTCCTGACGGCAATGGCGGATATATGAAGGATCGCGCCGGCAACACCGTGATGACACGACTCAATCAGGACATGTGTCGAGATATTGCCAAGGCTGGCGGCGGAGCATATATCCATGTTGACAACAACAGCGACGCTCAGCGACAACTCGACAACGAACTCGCCAAATTGTCGAAGAAAGAGACCGAGACAACCGTATATAGCGATTTCGACGAACAGTTTCAGGCTGTCGGCATATTGGTGCTTCTGCTCCTCATCGCCGAACTTTGTCTGTTGGAGTGCAAGAACCCGCTGCTCAAGAACGTGCGGTTCTTCAAGGGCAAGCGCCGTTATGCCTCTGCCATTCTCGCCCTCATGCTCGTGAGCACCATACCGACTCAGGCTCAGAGCGACCGCAGCAACATACGCGAGGGCAACCGACTCTTCCGCAGCGGTAAGCATGCCGACTCCGAAGTGTCATATCGCAAGGCAATGGAGAAAAATCCTCGCAATCCTCAGGCTGCATACAATCTCGGCAATGCTCTCTTCGCCCAGAAGAAAGACTCGGCGGCTGTCGTGGCATATCAGAGCGGAGTGCAACTCGAAACGAGTGCCATACGCAAGGCCATGGGATATCACAACATGGGTGTGGTATGCCAGTCGCACAAGATGTTCTCCGAGGCTATCGAGGCATACAAGAACGCGCTGCGCCTGAATCCTAAGGACGACGAGGCCCGATACAACCTTGAACTCTGCAAGAAGCAACAGAAGAAGCAGCAGGACAAGAAGAACCAGGACAAGAAAGACCAAAAGAAGGACCAGAACGGTAAGGACGAGAAGAAGGATCAGGACAAGAAAGATCAGAACAAAGACAAGCAGAAAGAGAAGCAGGACAAGAACAAGATGAGCAAGGACAACGCCGAGCAGTTGCTCAATGCCGCCATACAGCAGGAGAAGAACACTCAGAAGCGCATGAAGGACAAGATGCAGCAGCCTCGCTCGCGCAAGCTCGACAAGAATTGGTAACAATGTGATATAAAATATTATATTGATGAGAAGATTATTTTCGATATTATTCACACTCTTTGCAGTCACTGTCACTGCCACGGCACAGAAACTCGTGGCGGGAGCGCCGTCGCATGTGTCGGTGGGAGAGCAGTTTCGACTCACTTACACTGTCAACACTCAGGATGTCGATAATTTCCGTGCTGGCAATTTCCCCGATGCCTTCGAGGTATTGATGGGTCCGAGCACATCGCGACAGTCGAGTTTTCAGATGGTCAACGGCCACAC
>CALZMK010000089.1 GCA_945788545.1 uncultured Prevotella sp. | reverse complement strand
AAATAGGAAAAAAGTTGTACCTTTACACCCAAAAAACGATATATGGGTATGATTTTGATAGCTGACAGTGGCAGTACGAAGACCGACTGGGCTGTTGTTGACAATGGAAGACAGGTGGTTGCGATGTCCACTCAGGGCATCAATCCGTTTCATCAGGATGCGGAGAATATCGCTACTGTGATTGAGGAAGAGTTGCTGCCTAAGATGGGCAATATCGAGCCCGAGGGCATCTTCTTCTATGGCAGCGGTTGTCGCGAGGACAAGGTGGAGATGATGTGCGGTATCTTGGGCAAGGCCTTCCCCCAATGCGCCAGGATAGAGGCTCAAGGCGACCTGTTGGCTGCCGCGAGGGCTGTGTGTGGCGAGCGTGAGGGCATAGCATGCATCATGGGCACTGGCGCCAACTCATGTCTGTATGACGGCAATAGGGTGGTGGAGAACACTCCGCCTTTAGGATATATACTTGGAGACGAGGGGAGTGGGGCAGTGCTCGGCAAACTGTTCGTCAACGCTCTTTTCAAGGGGCAATTGCCTTCGGAGTTAAAAGACGAATGGCTCGAGGAGACAGGACTGTCTCTTAATATAATAATAAATAAGGTGTATCGCGAACCACTTGCCAACCGTTTTCTTGCATCCACTTCACGGTTTATCCATCAGCATCTCTCTGTGGAACCCTTGGAGCGGATGGTGGTTTACAACTTCCGCGAGCATTTCCGCCGCAATGTCAACCAATATGGACGTAAGGACCTGACAGTGGGAGCGATAGGTAGTGTGGCGTATTACTATCGTGAGCAGTTGCAGAAAGCTGCCACTGTTGAGGGATACACCCTTGGCAAGGTGATGCGTAGTCCGATGGACGGACTCGTCCGCTATCATTCTTAATATTTGAACACAGAGACGCTATTTTCTTTTGAACACGAGAGTGCCGGGCAGTTTCTGCCATTTACCATTGTTGGGCACCTTGATGTCGCTGCCCTCGCCCTGCTTGAGGGTGAGGAGCGAGTCGCCTTGAAGGGTAAGGGTGGCTTCGAGATCCTCGCTGCCGTATTCATTGATGAGTTCAATGGTGGCCTTAGAGCTTGATTTCACCTTGCAGCCGGTGATGAGCCAACAGAAGGAATTGTTGCGCTTGCCAAGATAGCCAGGCAATTCGCCGTAGAGATCCTGGCCGGGCACTTTCACCGTCTGGTCGTGGAGGTTGAGTACAAGATAAACCTTGTATTCATCATTGTCGAATCTGCCCTTAAAAGGTTTGTCGGAACTTTGGGCAAATAATGCCGAAAATCCGAACAAAAATAGCGTAGATATAAATAGTGCTTTTTTCATATATTCTCAAATTTTGGTGCAAAGATAACAAACATATATCAATATATCACTATTTTTTTGTATTTTTATTGGTTTTTTATTGCAAATAAAGAAAATTTTAATTATCTTTGCGCCCGAATTGGTAAATTAAGATAAAAAATTTAGAAATGAAACCGGATTTTATATTCGAATCCAGTTGGGAAGTTTGCAACAAGGTAGGTGGAATTTACACAGTGCTTTCTACCCGAGCCAATACGCTACAGCAGGAACTGCAGGATAAGGTGTTCTTCATAGGTCCTGACGTTTGGCATGAAAACACTTGCCCTTATTTCAAGGAAGATGCAAAGTTACTGGCTGAATGGAAAAAAACAGCTACTGAGGAAGGTCTGAAAGTCAAAGTGGGACGATGGACCATACCAGGAAATCCAATTGCTATTCTCGTGGATTTCCAAAAGTATTTTAAGAAGAAAAACGAGATCTACGGCTGGCTCTGGGAAAACTACCAGGTTGACAGCCTTCATGCTTACGGCGACTACGATGAGGCTTCGATGTTCTCTTATGCAGCTGGACTTGTAGTCGAAAGTTTCTACAATTTTGCTCTAAAGACGTCTGACAAGGTCATTTATCATGCCAATGAGTGGATGACCGGACTGGGTCTGCTCTACGTCAACAACAAGTTGCCGCAGGTGGGAACTATCTTCACTACACATGCCACAAGTATCGGACGTAGTATTGCCGGCAACATGAAACCGCTCTACGACTATCTCTTCGCATACAACGGCGATCAGATGGCAGGCGAGCTCAATATGCAGAGCAAGCACTCCATTGAGAAGCAGACGGCATTTCATTGCGATTGCTTCACAACAGTGAGCGAGATTACTGCACGCGAGTGTGTTGAACTGCTCGACAAGAAGGTTGATGTGGTGTTGCCTAATGGTTTCGACAACAGTTTTGTGCCTGCCAATGCCGCCACATTCACACGCAAGCGTAAGGCAGCCCGCAAGCGCCTGCTCGAAGTGGCCAACGCATTGCTCGGCGAGACTCTTGACGACGACACATTGATAGTATCTACCAGCGGACGTTATGAATTCCGCAACAAGGGTGTGGATGTATATATCGAGTCGATGAATAGATTGCTGAGAGACAAGGACTTGAAGAAGAAGGTTCTCGCATTTATTGAAGTGCCGGGATGGGTGGGCGAGCCCCGCCAGGACCTTAAGGAAAGACTTGACTCAGGCAAGCAGTTTGACACTCCACTTGAGGTGCCGCAGGTCACTCACTGGCTTCATGAGATGAGTCACGACAACGTGCTCGGCATGATGAAGTTCTATGATATGCACAACCGCAAGGACGAGAAGGTGAAGGTGATCTTCCTGCCGTGCTATCTCGATGGCAAGGATGGAATCCTCAACATGACATATTATGATATAGTATTAGGCAACGACCTTTGCATATATCCCTCTTATTATGAGCCATGGGGATACACCCCGCTTGAGGCCATTGCATTCAAGGTGCCTTGCATCACTACCGACCTCGCCGGATTCGGTCAGTGGGTTAACTCCGAGGTAGGTCATGAGGGTGAGATAAAGGACGGTGTGAAAGTTATCCATCGCACCGACTATAACTACTCCGAGGTGGCTGATGCCATCAAGGACACTGTGGCAGAGTTCTCGGCAATGACAAAGAAGCAGGTGAGCGACGCCCGTTCGGCTGCCGAAAAACTGTCGAAGAAAGCCCTGTGGAGCGAGTTCATTAAATACTACCACGATGCCTATGACATAGCGCTTAGGAAGGCAGAGTTAAGAATTAAGAATTAAAAATTAAGAGTTAAGAATTAAGAGTTTGAATCATCATAACAAATTTGAGAGTATATGAAAATTAAAGCTGATTATGTGAGTGCTCCCCAGTGGAAGGAGCTTGTTGTAAAGTCAACACTCCCCAAGGAGCTTAAGTGTCTTGACGAGATTGCCCACAACCTTTGGTGGGTATGGAATTTCGAGGCACGTGATTTGTTTAGAGATCTCGATCCAGAGCTCTACAGTGCCGTTAAGCACAATCCTGTGCTGCTGCTTGAGCGTCTGAGCTTTGATCGTAAGGAGGAGATTGTGAAGGATAAGGCTTTGATGAAGCGTATTCAGGGCGTTTATAAGTCTTTCCGCGAGTACATGGACGTTAAGCCCGATGCTACTCGTCCTTCTGTGGCATACTTCTGCATGGAGTATGGTATCCACTCTGCACTGAAGATTTACTCTGGCGGTCTTGGTATGCTCGCCGGTGACTATGTGAAGGAGGCTTCCGACAGCAACGTTGACATGTGTGCCGTTGGTTTCCTCTATCGTTTCGGTTACTTCACTCAGACTCTGAGCATGGACGGACAGCAGATTGCCAAGTACGAGGCTCAGAACTTCAACTCTATCCCCGTAGAGCGTGTGTATGACAAGGATGGTAATCCGCTCGTTATCGATGTTCCCTACACCAACTACCAGGTTCACGCCTCTGTATGGGTAGCCAACGTGGGGCGTGTGAAGCTTTATCTGCTCGACACCGACAACGAAATGAACTCTGAGTTCGACAAGCCTATCACTCACTCACTCTATGGTGGTGACTGGGAGAACCGTCTGAAGCAGGAGATTCTGCTCGGTATCGGTGGTATGCTGTTGCTCAAGAAGCTCGGTATCAAGAAGGATGTATATCACTGCAACGAGGGTCATGCTGCACTCTGCAACCTGCAGCGTCTGTGCGATTATATCGAGAGCGGTCTGACATTCAACCAGGCTATGGAGCTCGTGCGCGCTTCTTCTCTTTACACTGTCCACACTCCTGTTCCTGCAGGTCACGACTACTTCGACGAAGGTCTCTTCGGCAAGTATATGGGTGGTTATCCTGCCAAGCTCGGCATCTCTTGGGATGAGTTCATCGGTATGGGCCGCACCAACCCCGACGACCACACAGAGAAGTTCTGTATGTCAACATTCGCTTGCAACACTTGCCAGGAGGTTAACGGTGTGTCAAAGCTCCACGGATGGGTATCTCAGAAGATGTTCGCTCCTATCTGGAACGGCTACTATCCTGAGGAGAACCACGTGGGATATGTAACCAACGGTGTTCACTTCCCCACATGGGCTGCAACTGAGTGGAAGCAGCTTTATGGCAAGTACTTCGACAAGAACTTCATGTCCGACCAGAGCAACCAGAGCATTTGGGAGGCTATCTATAATGTTGACGACGAGGTGATTTGGAAGACTCGCAAGGGATTGAAGGAGAAGCTTGTTAAGTATATCCGCGAGCAGTTCCGCGAGACATGGCTCAAGAACCAGGGCGATCCCTCACGCGTGGTTTCTCTGCTCGAGAGCATCGACAGCAACGCTCTCATCATCGGTTTCTGCCGTCGCTTCGCTACCTACAAGCGCGCTCACTTGCTCTTCACCGACCTTGATCGTCTGTCGAAGATTGTCAACAACCCCGAGCGTCCTGTTAAGTTCCTCTTCGCCGGTAAGGCTCACCCCGCTGACGGTGCTGGTCAGGGTCTTATCAAGAAGATCTACGAGATTAGCCAGCGTCCTGAGTTCCTTGGCAAGATTATCTTCCTCGAGGACTACGACTTCATGCTTGCACGTCGTCTTGTGTCGGGTGTGGATATTTGGATGAATACTCCTACTCGTCCTCTCGAGGCTTCGGGTACATCAGGCGAGAAGGCTGAGATGAACGGTGTTGTCAACCTGTCTGTGCTCGACGGATGGTGGCTTGAGGGTTATCGCGAGGGTGCCGGTTGGGCTCTCACCGAGAAGCGCACCTACCAGAACCAGGGCTATCAGGATCAGCTCGACGCTGCCACTATCTACGGTCTGCTCGAGAACGAGATTATTCCTCTCTTCTACAACAAGAACAAGACAGGATATAGCGAAGGTTGGGTGAAGGTGATCAAGAACTCTATCGCTCAGATTGCTCCTCACTATACAATGAAGCGTCAGCTCGACGACTACTATAGCAAGTTCTATTGCAAGGAGGCAGCCCGCTTCAAGAAGCTCTCTGCCGACAACAATAAGTTGGCTAAGGAGATTGCACAGTGGAAGGAAACTGTTGCTGAGCGTTGGGATGCCATCAACGTGGTATCTTCAAGCTGGGACATTCCCGCTACCGGAGCCATGACAGGTGTAGAGTACAAGGTTAAGTTTGTTGTCAACGAGCAGGGTCTCGATGACGCCATCGGCCTTGAGATTGTAAGTGTTCACACCGACGAGAACGGCGAGGAGCGCATCTTCAGCGTTCGTCCTCTCGAGGTGGTAGGCAAGGAAGGCAATAACTATACATTCGAGGGTAAGATTGAGGTTAGCAACGCTGGTAACTTCAAGACAGCCGTTCGTATGTATCCGAAGAACGCCAACCTGCCTCACCGTCAGGATTTCTGCTACGTAAAGTGGTTTGAGATTCCTGCATCATGCTAATGGCAAGTTATAGTTATTGATAAATTTTATCCCCCAGTCGATGTAAATCGGCTGGGGGATTTTAATGTGCTAATTCTATAATCCTTTACTCAACTTTCTCACAGCGATTACTTCCGAAGCTTAAATTATAAAAATAAAGTTTTTTCACAAAAAATCATCATAATACATCATTTTTTGAATATTTGACTTAAATTATTCGTTTATATAAAAAAAAAGTGTAACTTTGCAGCTAAATTGCGTAATAAATGACAATTGGAGTAATAAATAACAATTAAAGTAATGATTATGAAGACAATTTCAAAGTTACTGTCAGTGCTGATTGTTTATGGCGTGGCAGATAATGCCAATGCGCAGAAGCGCGATGCTGGCGAATGGTCGATTATCCCGAAGGTGGGAGTGAAACTCGCCAAATTGAAAGGCGACAAAATCGGGATTGGTGATGCTGACAACAATTTCCTCGATTTCTCGTCGAAGTTGGGATATCTTATTAGACGAAACATCGTTATGTCCTTCGTGCTATGCACCTTTGTATGTATCGCCAATGCCGTGCCCAAAGGTGAGGCGGCAAAGGTGCGAAGTATCATCGACAAAGTGAACAACAGTTGGCAGAGCCGCAACAACCCCGAAGCTACGCCTTTTTGGCATGTGGCTGCCTATCACACCGGCAACATGGAGGCTTATCGCCTTACGGGCAATAAGAAATACCTCGACTACTCGATGGCTTGGGCGGAGTACAACAAGTGGAAGGGCGCAACAAGCAACGACCGCAGCA
>CALZMK010000088.1 GCA_945788545.1 uncultured Prevotella sp. | reverse complement strand
TGACAATTCTAAATTAGGTACTCTTCCTGCTGGTACTGCCCTCTTCATGGTGATGAAGAGCGAGAAGAATGGTAGCGGTTCAAACACGAAATATGCCGTGACGAAGGGAGTGACAGGAACTGCCGATAATACAACGAAGATTAGTCCTATAGACTTCTCTGAGCAAGGCTGTACCCGCTATTGGGATGACTGCTATGCACGTGATGCACAACTCTCTGTCTATGCTGCGTGTTGCCCAGGAAGCACGAAAACTATCGCCATAGGAGGAAAGAGCAACTATCCTTATACTTCTACGCCCACTACAGGGGCATGGAGCTCCGATGCCATCGACCTGACTATTAAAGATTGGAGTGTTTCCCTAGAGCAGACAGACCAGACCATTCAGAATGAGGACCTATGCTATAGTAATAATATAGCAGACAACAGGACGGCATATACCGATGGCCGCTTGAAGTTCACATCTTCAGGCATGGGTACGTCGGGCAAATTCGATAAAGGCAACCTCTGCTTCTATCATGCACTCTCATGGATTACATTTGAGATTGTGATGGGCGACGGCTTTACTACAGACGAGTTCAAGTTCGCAGAAGGCACAAACATCAAGCTGACAAACTTCTATACTAAGAATACAGAGTTTGATATTGCCACTGGTAAGTTTACGGGTACATATTCTTCTTCAACCATCACAAGAATCAGTCAGCGAGCATCTGCAACAGAAAACAGTATGTTCACCCTTGATGCCCGTGTCCTTCCTACAACCGACATGAACGAAGTTACTAAGGGGGATATTGACTTCACCATTGCAGGCAACAATTATAAGTTATCAAAGAAAGATTTGCTTGACAAGATTCCTAATGACAAGAAAACCTCCGATTATTTCCTTGGTGTGAATCATGACCAACTGAAGCCGGGTGTTCACTATGTCTTCACCCTGAAGATTTCGAAGACAGCAGTCAATATCTCAGCAAAGATTGTGGATTGGGAAACGGTGACAGCAGAAGAGCTGACCCCAAGCAATGCGCGTATCAAGCTGATGCTCGAAGAAAGAGGAGACGCCGTCACAAAGCCTGTGGCAATCTATCGGGCAGAAGATAATCCCCAGAGCATCATAGACAGCCATGAGGGGTATGCGTGGCAAACGGGTTATACTGGACACAAAAATATCTTCAAGGACAAAGGAAGCGGTAGTTGGGGGCTTGAAAACAAATGGTATTGGCCCAACAACATGACCTACTACCATTTCCGTGGGGTAATGCCAGAGACAGAGACAATAAGTACAACCGCAGATACAGAACCGACGCATAAGAATTGTGACTATTTCGGACTTATGTCAGGGACATCCTACACAGACAAGCTTTGGGGTGCAACGATGAGGGATAAGTCGGACAATGAAACTGCAGACGGTTTCAAGTTTGTATATGACCAGGATAATGGTTTTGACGTAGTGAATGCTGAAATTGATGCCTCAAAGTCACAGATATATCAAGCCATAGGTCCGTCGGAGGATCATATAAAGCTGATTCTCTTCCACATGATGAGTGAGGTCACTTTTAATTTGGTATCAACAGGAAACCCTTCCGACCAAAACTATGTAGAAATAGGAACTGGTGTAGCCCCAAGTTATACAACGCTGAAGATGAAAAACTTTCATAAGCAAGGACGTGTCCTGATGGGTAATGGCCTGGAAGAGGTGACAGGAGCAACAAGCGATGAAGAAACAATATCATCAACACTCACGTCAACCGCCAATTCATGCACATACGGAGTTGTGCCGCAGGATCTGACAGAAGTGAAGGTCGTCATTACTACTCCCGACAACAACGAATACATCGTGGATATGAAGAATCTGTTGGCTACAACAGTGAGTGATAATAACATCAAGAATCCATATACGGCCGACGAAACTGGAAAATTCAAAATCGACCGTTGGTATCCTGGATTCAAATACATATATACCTTCAAGCTGACAAAGAAAGGTATAGAAGATATCAAGGTCACTATCCTTGATTGGGAAACAGTCGTGGCTGGAGATGACAATGTACAGATTCAGTAAAAATTAAAACGAAGAAAGATGATCAAGAGTCATTACATAATAGTATCGGCAATGATGGCATTGCTCACCGCTTGTTCTGGCGATGAGGATGTCATCACACCAGTCTATTCAGTAGGCGAGGCTGACAATGCCATCACGCTCCGTGCAGGAATACGCGAGGGTGGAAGCGGTGTGCAGACAAGAGCAGCGGAAGACAATCATGCCACTCACCTTGCTTTCACACAAGGAACAAAGGCAAACTTGCGCATTGATGGAATATGGACAGGACATGGTGCTGATGGAACAGTCACCCAAAAGACTTATGCAACCATTGATGCAGAAACATCATCAGGCAGCAATCACAATTCGCTCGCTTTGACTACCGATATTTTTTGGGATGACTATGGCACTGCAGACCCAGCAAATACCGATGGCCGAAACACAGGTCTCACTATCTATGGCGTGGCTGTGAATGGTTATAAGACAGGAGAGAACTTTGCCTTGCCCAATGAGACAAACAACAACCTCACTACTATCTCTGACTGGGATGCTTTGCCTTGGACACTTCCAACAAACCAAACCTCAGGATGGGCTAACTATGACCTCCTCGCAAGCAATAACATCAAAGACGGCATTGATGGCACCTTGAAGTTTGATGAGGTGAAAAGTGGCAATGCCAGTGACCTCCTTGTCTTCACCCACGCCATGAGCAAGGTGACGGTGATACTCAAGGCTGATGAAGGATTTCCGGGTTATTCGAGCACACCCTCTAATGCTATATTTGAACGTAATCCGACAGTCAAACTGTTGGGCTTCAACATTTCAGGTACGTATAATGTTGAGACTAAGACGCCAAGTGAATCATCATCCCATTCTGATATACAGATGCACCTCTTTGACGGAGGAGCAAACAACCATACAGCCACTTTTGATGCCCTTGTTTTTCCTGGCAATAGCTGGACGCAAGAAAACAATGCAACAACCAACATCCTTGAACTTAATGCTGATGGTAATATTTATAAGGTAACTGCTGAGAACCTATTTGCAGCAATGACCTCAAAGAGTCATACTGCTATCACTCAGGGATATAACTATGTCCTCAACATAATTGTAAAGAAGACCAAGATAGTTGTTGAAGCTACCATAAAAGATTGGGTTGACGTTACAGCAGATCCTGTCACTCCTGAAATCAACATCAGTGCCAACTATGGACAAGCAGTGAATGGTAATGCATTTACAAAGAGTTTTGACCTATACCGAAGCACGAACATAGCATCGGGCTATGATGAGGATGCTTCTACAGATGTCATCAATCCTGCTGCTACCTATACCTACAGCGGTTCGAGTGGTTCGTGGGACAAGACCATCTTCTGGCCTAACCATGATACTCACTATTTCTTCCGTGGGGTATATCCGCAAGGCCAAACCGTGAACAATGATGGAGGCAATGATGTCATCCAAGTGGAGAATACAGCCTTTTCTGCAGAAACTGCTCCTTCTGAACTTATGATAGCACTCCCACGCTCAACGGGCAATTGTGAGAGCCATGGCACAGAAATCGCGACCAATGGTATATGTGCCACAAAAGGTACGATAACCATGAACTTCGAGTATGCCATGAGCAAGATAGAATTGCGACTGAAATCAACAGGAACTTCAGGCTCTGATTATGTTGATCTAACTAAAGAAGACACAAAAGTAGAAATCCTCCAAGGATATACTAAAGGTAAAATCAAATTGGAGGATGGTCTGCACTCCAATTATTCAGATTCGGATAAAGGCAAATACTCTTTGTCAAAGCTTAGTACTGCAGCAGCGGGCAGCCAGCTGACTACTCTTGATGCCGTAATGCCACAAGTCTTGAGCGATGACGTACTGTTCAAGATTACAGTGGCCAATGCTGATGGCACGCATGACGTATATTACGCTCAGGTGAATAAGATCAAAGGGGCAAAGAATGACGAGACACCCGCTTTGATAACCGAGTGGAAGCATAGTGAGCACTATATCTATACACTTGATGTGAAGAAGTCGCAGATTTTTGTCTCTGCTACCATCACCGACTGGACAAGGGTGGATGCTTCGGACGATGTCTGGATGTAAAACTGACGGAGAGGAAAGACGTTGGAAAATTTGTTCTAAAGATAATTGAAGGAAATGATGTTGAAGAAAGTTCTTTATATACTGAGCATTGCTGCTCTAACGGCATGTGACGATAGTGTCGTGTCGGAAAGTCCATTCCTGAACGGAGTGGAGAAGACTCCGATTGAAACATCGGCATTGCTGGATGTATCTTCTGCCAAAAGTACACGTGCTGAAAATAAAGAGTTTACGAATGGAGATAAGTTGCTGGCTTATCTTCGACATGTTACATGGGATGGAAGATCTGGTGATAGAACAGTGGTGAATGTGCAGAACACCCCCAGCCTTGTCACTTTTACCAAGGGAGGTGCCGGCTGTGTAGATTATTCTGGAGAAGATATTACTCCTATAGGAACAGGAACGGCTCTTGGCCTTTCGAGCACTAATACTAAGCAGACTTCAGATTTGACAGCCTCTCCTAAATTGTATTGGGATGACTTTTCGCGTGCAAGCACTGGGGCAGAAACTGAAGGAGCATTCGACATCAGAACTCCAGGACATTATCTGCAGAGCTATTACGGATATTGTTTTAATGGAGGAGAGGGCGAGAATAATGTGCAGGGATCAATTGCCCAAGGAAATATCACTACAGCCCTTGACCAGAGTACTGGCGAGCTCGGATGGACTGTGCCTTACGACCAAACAACCCAACCTATATTGACAGGATGTGACCTGCTCTGGAGTGCTGAGCAAAAACCAATCCAGTATGCACATGGAACCCAGAATAATGGTGGTGCACATGGAACACTGGTATTGCCTTATACCCACGCAATGAGTATGGTTACGGTCGATGTTGTTGCCAAAGATGGCTTCTCAGCAGGTGCATTGAACAATACTTGGGTGGAACTGCAAGGTATGAACAAGACCGCTAAATTTACCGCTCCGACATTGACAATAGCAGGCGCAGGACAGGGAACTGACCAACCTGGTCTTGTGAAGATGTTGAAAGAAACGCCAATTACCGATGAACAAGGACACCCAAAGTGTACCTTCCAGGCACTTGTAGTACCGCAAACAGCATTGAGCATAGGCGCGGTTATCCTGAAGATTTATGATGCCGACGGAAACAACTATGATCTTAAGATTACAAGCAGTATCTTGTCCTCATGGAACAGCGGCCTGGCAGACAGAAAGATGCAGTCGGGCTATAACTATCATCTGAAGGTGACAATCAATAAGGTAGGAATGGATGTGCAGTCAACATTGTCGGATTGGAATACTGTTGAAGCTGAGGGTGAAGGCGATATCCAGTTCCCAGAGGATGATGTTACTGAAATATATACCACCACAGATGGTGAAGGTAATCCTACGGGAAGCAAGGTGGATTTCTCCACTACTGAAGGCAAGCAATTGGCAAACTTCAATACCAACTCTTCTTTCAGCCTTTATAAAAAAGGTACCAGCGAATCAGATTATGCTTATGCCACTACAAGTACTTATACGCAAGGCACAGGCAGCACGAAGTATTGGAAGAATGATCCTGAGATATATTGGCCGAACGATCATGACAAGTTCTATTTCAGGGCGTTGGCGATTTATAATGCGCCAGCAGAAGATGGAAGTTACAATATCCAAGCATATACTCCCACGAGTAGCAACACGGTAACCCAAGCCACTGACTATGTCTGGGCAACAACCCCAGCTCACAAGGTTAAAAAGACTGACGGATCGGCTGATGCAACCTACGCCAAAGGTGCAGCCATCACTCCTCGCACAGGTGATGTGCCGTTGGCATTCGAGCACGTGATGAGCAAGATTACGGTCAAGCTCGCCACATCGTCGTCGGAGAGCGGCACGCCAGCCGATGCCGTAGATCTGGAGGGTGCCTTGGTGTCTATCTCCAAGCTGGCTACATCGGGAACAATCAATGTGGAGGATGGTGCTATTACGATAGGCGACATACAGGACAACCCTATCTCTGAGTTCTGCCCTTCGGGACAACAGGCAGCGGATAAGACCACCTTGGACAACTATGAGGTGGTGCCTCAGACGATAGCCGACGACGCTATCATTACGGTGAAATTGGCTAACGGCACCACCTACAAACTCCAGCTGAACACTTGTGTGCAGGACAGAACAACAACGCCTATCACCCAGTGGCTGCGAGGCATCCACTACACCTATACCATCACATTGACCAAAGAGGCCATATCGTTCAGAGTCATGATAAAGGACTGGGACGAGAAGACGGGCAGTGGCAATGCCAACCTCGATTGGGATTAACCGAAAAAAGTGAGAAAGGAAAGAACATTGAACACGATGAAGAGATACATATCGGCAGGCATTGGGATGCACAACCCGATGAGAGACATCGCCATGATGCTGATGACGGCATTGTTGCTGTCGTTGG
>CALZMK010000087.1 GCA_945788545.1 uncultured Prevotella sp. | reverse complement strand
AACAAGAAGACAATCATCTGTCTCACTCATCACGCATTCTTCTCATTGGCAGGTATTGCTAATCCTACTCCTACTATCGAGGATCAGATTTGCCAGATCAATGCGGATTTCTATCTCCCCATCGACAACACCAGTATTCCTACCGGAGAAATCCTTAAGGTGGAAGGTACTCCGTTTGACTTCCGTCAGCCTAAGGCTTTCGGTCTGGAGATTGATGCCGACAACGAGCAGATCAAGAACGGTACTGGATATGACCACAACTATGTTCTCAACAAGAAGGAAGAGGGCGAGTTGAGCTTTGCCGCCAAGGTGGTTGATCCTAATAGTGGACGCTCACTGGAGGTTTACACTACAGAACCTGGTGTACAGCTCTACACAGCCAACTTCTGCAATGGTGCTGTCGGTCAGCATGGTGCCACATTCCCCAAGCGCTCTGCCGTTTGTCTCGAGTGTCAGCACTTCCCCGACTCTCCCAACCGTCCTTACTTCCCGTCGGTCATCCTGCGCCCGACAGAGCAGTATAAGCAGAAGACAATTTATAAGTTTGGTATTAATTAGAAATTAAGGATTAGGAATTAGAAATTAGGGATTAGAAATTAGGAATTTATTAATAACTAAACAATTATGTCTGAAACACAGAAGAAGGGAAGCGCCATTGCGATTATCACAATGTTCTTCCTATATGCAATGATTTCGTTTGTAACGAACTTGGCAGCACCTATCGGTGTGATATGGAAGAACCAGCCTGAAATCGGCGGTAGCAACCTGTTGGGTATGATGGGTAACTTCATGAATTTCTTTGCCTATCTGTTTATGGGTATTCCAGCGGGAAAACTCCTTACAAAGATTGGTTATAAGAAAACAGCCCTCTTGGGTATTGGAGTTGGATTCTTCGGAGTTCTCATCCAGTTCCTCTCAGGTACAGCCTCTGGATTGAATGGATTCTATATTTATCTGTTGGGAGCATTTATATCGGGATTCTCGGTATGTCTTCTCAACACTGTTGTCAACCCAATGCTCAACCTTCTCGGAGGTGGCGGTAATCGCGGTAACCAACTGAATCTCATTGGTGGTACATTGAATTCTTTATCTGGTACTTTAACTCCGATGTTCGTGGGTGCACTTATCGGAACGGTTACTGCAAGTACACAGATGGCTGATGTAAACCTTGTGCTCTTCATCGCCATGGCAGTATTCGCCGCAGCATTCATCGTATTGTTCTTCATTCCAATTGAAGATCCATCGATAGGCAAGGTGACATCAGAGACAAAATTCGAACATTCGCCATGGGCTTTCCGTCATTGTGTTTTGGGCGTAATAGCAATATTCGTATATGTTGGTGTAGAGGTTGGTATTCCCGGAACTCTCAACTTCTATATCTCTGACACAAGTGACAAGGGAGCCGGCATTCTCGAGAATGCAGCTGCTGTAGGTGGTTTCGTTGCCGGTACATATTGGTTGCTGATGCTTATTGGTCGTTTCGTTGCCGGATTCATTGCCGACAAAGTTTCATCAAAGATGCTGATGCTTGCAACAAGTGGTATTGGTATGCTTCTCATCATCGGCGCAATGTTCATACCGAAGGATGTCACTGCTTCAATGCCTCTGTTCACAGGTAGTTCGTTTGAGGTGATGGTAGTGCCTATGAGCGCTCTCCTACTCGTCCTCTGCGGTCTTTGTACATCAGTGATGTGGGCATCTATCTTCAACCTCGCAACCGAAGGTCTCGGAAAATACACAGCACAGGCATCGGGTATTTTCATGATGATGGTTGTAGGTGGTGGTGTGCTGCCTCTTATCCAAAACTACATCGCTGACAACGCCGGATACATGATTAGCTACATCGTACCTTTGGTTGCAATGGCCTATATGTTCTGGTATGCACTTGCAGGATCAAAGAATGTCAACACCGACATCCCTGTTGAATAATATAATAATGTATATAAACACTTAAAAGACAATCGACTATGGACATTGAATTTGTAAGAAGCCGTTTTATCAAGCATTTCGACGGCCAGACTGGTAACATATACGCCTCACCCGGACGTATCAATTTAATTGGAGAGCACACCGACTATAACGGTGGATTCGTATTCCCAGGAGCAGTTGACAAGGGGATGATGTGCGAGATTCGCCCTAATGGCACTGACACTATACAAGCCTACTCTATCGACCTGAAGGATCGCGTGGAGTTTAAGGTTGACGACCCCAACGGACCTCGTGCAAGTTGGGCACGCTACATTTATGGAGTCGTTCAGGAGATGCGCAAGTTGGGTGTAGATGTTAAGGGGTTTAACACTGCCTTTGCAGGCGATGTGCCTCTCGGAGCTGGTATGTCATCATCTGCAGCCCTCGAAAGCTGCTTTGCATTTGCCATCAACGACCTGTTTGCCGACAACCGTATCTCAAAGTGGGATCTCGTTTTGGCAGGTCAGGCCACTGAGCACAACTACTGCGGTGTAAACTGCGGTATCATGGACCAGTTTGCAAGTGTATTCGGAAAGGCTGGATGCCTCATGCGTCTCGACTGCCGCAGCCGCGAGTTTGAGTATTTCCCATTCATGCCCGAAGGCTACAAACTCGTACTGCTCGACTCAGTCGTTAAGCACGAGTTGGCTGGTTCTCCCTACAACGACCGCCGCAACAGTTGCGAGAATGTGGTGAAGCATATCGCGGCCAAACATCCGGAAGGAAAATTCGAGACACTGCGCGACTGCACATGGGAGCAGCTTGAGGAGGTGAAGGCTGAAGTGGGCGAAGAGGACTATCGTCGCGCCAAGTTTGTCCTCGGTGAGAAGGACCGTGTGCTTGCTGTTTGTGAGGCACTCAATGAGGGCGACTACGAGACCGTTGGTCAGAAGATGTACGAGACACACGAAGGTCTGTCGAAAGACTATGAGGTATCATGCGAGGAACTCGACTTCCTGAATGACATCGCCAAGGAAAACGGTGTTACAGGTAGCCGTATCATGGGTGGCGGATTTGGCGGTTGCACCATCAACCTTGTCAAGGCTCCTCTCTATGATAAGTTTATCGCCGACGCCAAGGCTAAGTTCTCTGCAAAATACGGTCATGAGCCAAAGGTATATGACGTTGTCATTGGCGACGGTTCAAGACGCATCTGCTGATACTAAATCATTTGTTTTCATATTATATTAATGTATGTATTATCCATACATATTATTAATGTAAGATTAAGGGGGGATAGCACGACGTGATGTCATACTATTCCCCCACTTTTTCTCCCTAACTACTAACAATAATTAGTTAATAGAACTTAAATAAGTGTATCAACTACAATAAAAGTGTCAAAAATACACTTTTAGCAACAAAAAAAGGAGAAAAAGCATTGTCAATTCAAATCTTTATTGTAATTTTACACCCGAAAATAAGCAATCGTGCTATATCAACAACTAAAAACATCATAAAGATGAAGAAATTTAAGACATCATGCTTTGCATTTGGCTTGGCCATCACACTGATGGCAAGTTGTCAGTCAGGACAGAAAGCTGCTGACACCACTGTGTCGGGACTTAATCCCGCAGCGTTTGATTCAACAATCAACGGAAAGAAAACCGCGTTGTTCACCCTCAAGAACTCCAACGGCATGGAGGTATGCATCACCAACTTCGGTGCGCGTGTAGTGTCGCTTGTCGTTCCCGACAAAGACGGTAAGCCCACTGACGTGGTATTGGGATACGACAACATCGCCCAGTATGCCGACATTGAGAACTCCCCAAGCGACTTCGGTTCTTCGGTAGGACGTTATGCCAACCGCATCAACCAGGGAAAGATCACCGTCGAAGGCAAGGAGTATCAGTTGCCAAAGAACAACTTTGGACATTGCCTGCATGGCGGTCCTACGGGATGGATGTATCAGGTGTATGACGCCGAACAGGTGAACGATTCCACCATTAAGATGACTATCGTGTCGCCCGATGGTGACAACGGATTCCCCGGCACCGTTACAGCCACAACCACCTACACCTTGCTCAGCAATAACACTCTCGACATCCAGTGGGAGGCTACAACCGACAAGGAGACCATCATCAATCAGACAAATCACAGTTACTTTAATCTCAACGGCGACCCCTCAAAGCCAGGTATGAACATGGTTCTGTATGTTAATGCCGACAACTACACTCCTGCCGACGCAACATATATGACCACTGGCGAGATAGCACCCGTTGAGGGAACTCCGATGGACTTCCGCAAGGCACATGCAATCGAGGAAACTATTGTTGACACCACATTCCAGCAGATAAAGAATGCCTCGGGTTATGACCACAACTGGTGTCTGAACACATATAAGGACGGTAAGGGCGACGACACACAGGTGTGTGCATCACTCTACTCTCCGGTAACAGGCATCTTCCTTGAGATGTACACCAACGAACCCGGTGTTCAGGTATATACCGGCAACTTCCAAGGCACAGGTATCGCCTGCAAGCACGGCATCAAGTATCCCAAGCAGGTATCTGTATGTCTTGAGAGCCAGAAATATCCCGACTCTCCCAACAAGAAAGACTGGCCGCAGCCTTATCTGAAACCAGGTGAGAAGTATTACAGTCACTGCGCATATAAGTTTAGCGTGAAATAATAATTAATCCTAACTGAAATAATAATTTAAAGTACTAATTGAAAAAATGAATTGGACATCAACAGAATTTATCTGGCTTGACTGGGCTGTACTCGCAGTGGGTATTCTCGGCGTTGTATGGGCAGTGTGGAGAGCTATTGTGAAAGACAAGAAAGCACAGCAGGGAGAGGACTCCTCGGCTTATCTCTTCGGTAAGGGCGAGCCTTGGTATGTAATCGGTATGGCTATCTTTGCGGCCAACATCGGTAGCGAGCACCTCGTAGGTCTTGCCGGAACAGGAGCAAAGAGCGGTGTGGGTATGGCCCACTGGGAGATGCAGGGATGGATGATCCTCATCCTCGGTTGGTTGTTCGTGCCCTTCTATCAGCTTCTCATCAACAAGATGGGAAAGATCATCACCATGCCCGACTTCCTGAAGTTCCGCTACACACAGCGCACTGGTTCATGGTTGTCAATCATCACACTTGTGGCTTACATTCTCACAAAGGTGAGCGTAACAGCCCTCACTGGTGGTATCTTCTTTGAATATCTTTGGGGCCTGAACTTCTGGGCAGGAGCCATCGGTCTTATCATCCTCACCACCATCTTCACCGTGTTCGGTGGTATGAAGGGTGTGATGACTCTCTCCACCATCCAGACTCCTATTCTCGTCATCGGTTCATTCCTTGTTCTATTCCTCGGTTTGGCCACCCTCGGTGGAGGTAGCATTGGTGAGGGATGGACAAGCATGATGAACTACTGCAACCAGCTGAACAACGGCTATGGAACAACCCACATGTTCCACTGGGAGGCTGGCGACAGCATGTATCAGGAGTATCCCGGATTTGTTGTGTTCCTCGGTGCAACCATCATCGGTTTCTGGTATTGGTGTACCGACCAGCACATCGTTCAGCGTGTACTCGGTCAGGTGCCCGGTGAGAGCAATGAGGAGGTGATGAAGCGTGCCCGCCGCGGTACTATCGCTGCCGGTTTCTTCAAGGTTCTTCCCTGTTTCATGTTCCTTATCCCTGGTATGATTGCCGCAGCATTGGCTGAGCAGGGAACAATCGAGATGCAGGAGACCGACGCTGCCTTCGCCATTATGGTTAAGAATGTTCTTCCTGCCGGTATCAAGGGTATTGTGACCATCGGATTCATCTGCGCCCTCGTGGCTTCTCTCGCTGCTTTCTTCAACAGCTGTGCCACCCTCTTCACCGAGGACTTCTACAAGCCTCTCAAGAAGGGCATGAGCGAGGAGCACTATGTATTCGTGGGTCGTGTTGCTACAGTGGTTGTTGTTGTACTCGGATTTGCATGGTTGCCAATTATGATGAAGATGGACACCCTCTACAACTATCTCCAGGGTATCCAGTCGTTGCTTGCTCCCGCAATGGTAGCAGTGTTTGCAATGGGTATCTTCTCCAAGAAGATTACTCCTAAGGCAGGTGAATACACCATGATCGTAGGCTTCCTCATCGGTATGTTGCGACTTGTCACCAACGTCATCACCGACACTGGCAAGGCAGCTATGGACGGTGCCTTCTGGGATGCCACTGCATGGTTCTGGCAGACCAACTGGCTCGTGTTCGAGTGCTGGTTGCTCGTGTTCCTCATCCTCTTCATGATCGTTGTGAGCTGCTTCACTCCTGCTCCAAGCAAGGCACAGGTGGAGGCCATCACATTCACAGCCGACTTCAAGAAGTCTATCCGCGAGAGCTGGGGATGGTTTGATATCATTGGTACACTTGTCGTTATCGGACTCTGCGCAGCCTTCTACGCATACTTCTGGTAATATTTTTAGGAGTTAAAGGAGTTAACTCCCTGCGACCAAAGGGAGCGACAACTCCTTAACTCCTAAAAATAATGAGTTCTTAAGCAACTTAAATTAATGATATTATGACTGGTTTTTACGGAACTTATCACAAGGTACTCGTCTCGGTTGACTGTAT
>CALZMK010000086.1 GCA_945788545.1 uncultured Prevotella sp. | reverse complement strand
CATCTTCCATGCGGGATAGCCGTCGTTCTGTTCAACTTCGGCTCCAGCCAACTCAAATACAGCCTTCACCGTGTTGCACATATTGTCGAGATTACTCATCACGTTGCTTCGCTGAGATGCCACGCACGAGATCTTCTCGTCCTGGGTCACGATGCTTGCGATGTTGCTTGATGTCTCGACCATTGTTTCGAGAGCCTTGTCCTGGCACATTGCAAAAACACCGTTGTCAACGGCCTGCAATGCACGGATGAATCTGTCGGCCACGGCTTTCACTATCACCGGCTGGGCGTCTGTGCTCTGCATATTCCACACCATCTGTGTGTCGCTCACGTGGAATTCTTCCTCCACCTCGGATGCAAACACATTCCAGTCAACTCTGGCTTCCTCCTTGCGGTCGGAAGGAATGGCGATGACAAATTTTCCGTCACGCGGAATGGCGTTGTGCATCTTGCCCGAATTGAACGACACAAGGCGCACATCCATCTTCTCCACCTCTTTATATATATAACGCGCGAGAATCTTGATGGCATTTGCGCGCTTCTTCTCGATGTCGTCGCCCGAGTGTCCGCCCGTGAGTCCCTTTATCGAACCCTCGATGAAGAAATATCCCTCGGGAGCAGCCTCGCGCTTGAAGTTGAACGTGGCGAATGTAGAGCGTCCGCCGGCACAGCTCACGAAGATCTGTCCCTCGTCCTCACTGTCGAGATTGATGAGCATGTCGCCGGTCATGAATCCAGCCTTCATTCCCGATGCACCGGTGAGTTGTGTCTCCTCGTCGCGCGTGAAAACACATTCAATCGGTCCGTGCTCGATATCATCGCTGTCGAGGATTGCCAGTTCCATGGCGCAACCAATACCGTCGTCGGCACCGAGTGTTGTGCCCTTGGCTGTAAGCCATTCACCGTCAACGTATGTCTGAATGGCATCCTTGTCGAAGTCAAACTCCACATCCACCAGTTTGTCGCACACCATGTCCATGTGGCTCTGCAGAATCACCGTCTTGCGGTTTTCCATACCCTTGGTGGCAGGCTTGCGGATAATCACGTTGCCTGTTTCGTCCACCTGAGTGTCGAGGTTATGACTCTCTCCCCATTGGCGGAGATACTCAATCATTTTCTCCTCGCGCTTTGACGGGCGAGGGATTTCGTTTATTCTCGCAAACTGCTCGAATACGCTCTTAGGTTGTAAATCTTTCTTTTCCATTCTATAAAAAATCAAAAATCTTTCGTATTTATTTTGTATTGTCTTATATTTGCATTACCTTTGTAGCCGCAAAATTATAAAAAATGATTGAAATACTGCTATCTACAACGTTAATAATTGCTATCAGCATGGCATTTTTATGCATAAAGCTGATTTTTCGCAAGAATGGGCGCTTTTCTTCGCAGCATGTTCACGACAATGCGGCATTGAGGCGACAGGGAATCCATTGTGTGATGGACCAGGACAGAGAGGCGCGACGTCGTCGCAGGACTGCAATTAAGGAAAAATAAAAGTTAATAAAATAAAAATTAAAAACAGAAATGAAAGCAAACAAAATCATCCGCATGATGGCTGTTGCAGCTGTATCATCAGTTGTCCTGGCTTCATGCAACAATGCTGCTCCCAAGATGGACGAGCAGCCGGCTGACAATTCGTCGGCAACAACTTCGGGCGAAATCAAGATTGCGTATGTTGAGGTTGACTCACTCATGTCGCAGTATCAGTTCTGCAAGGACTTCACACTTGTTCTTCAGAAGAAGGGCAACAATGCCCGCAATACTCTTTCTGCCAAGCAGAAGCAGTTGCAGACAGCTGCCGCCAATTTCCAGCAGAAGGTGCAGAACAACGGATTCCAGAGCCGCGAGCAGGCTGCCAGTGTTCAGGCTGCCATCGAGCGCCAGGGACAGGATCTCCAGGAGCTGCAGGCTCGTCTTGGCTCAGAACTCGACGCCGAGACTGCAAAGTATAACCAGGCTCTTCGCGACTCACTGCAGAATTTCCTGCGTGATTACAACAAGACCAAGAAGTATGACATGATTCTCTCAAAGGCTGGCGACAATATCTTGCTTGCGTCTAAGCGTTATGACATCACTCAGGATGTTGTCAACGGACTCAACAAGCGCTACAAGTCAACCTTCAAGGAGTCGGACAAGAAATAATTTCTTTGATTTATTGAACACAGAGTTACAGAGTCACAGAGTTTCTTCTTTTGTATCATCTTTGGATACTTTATTATCTATTCTCTGTATCTCTGAGCCTCTGTGTTCAAACTATATTTCCTATATTTCCTTTTAAAAAAAAACTGTCATCTGTCATCTGTCACTAATTATAATAATTTTCTATTTATCATAATGTCCATTATAGTTGTAACGGAAACAGAGTCACGGAGTCACTGAGATTTATTCTCTGTGACTCTATAACTCTGTGTTCAAATATAAATATTTGTGTACAAATAAAAATCAGATTCGCGTCACTTGCTTCACGCCTTTCACAGCCTTGAGTTTTTTGATCAGAGCTTCGAGTCGCGACGTGTCGTCGATGTTCACCACAAGATTTCCGCTGAATAGTCCGTCATTGCTGTCGATGCTGATACTGCGCAGCGTGAGTTTCTCGTCCTTGCTGATGATGCTCGTGAGATTGTTCACAATACCGATGTCGTCGTTGCCCACGACACGCAGTGTTATCGAATACATCGACGAACCCTTGCCGCTCCATCTTGCCTTGACAATGCGATAGCCAAAGCGCTTGCGCAGTTCGGGAGCATTCGGACAGTCGCACCTGTGAATCTTGATGCCGCCGTTGACGGTGACAAATCCAAAGACATCATCGCCGTAGATCGGTTGGCAGCACTTGGCCAACTGGAAGTCGATGCCTTTCAAGTTGCGGTCGATTACGAGCACGTCGTCGTTGCCCTGCGATTTTTGCGAATCCTGGTTGTGCTGCAAACTGAATCCTTCGGCACTCTTAGCCGGTTGGTCGCCTGTTGGCGTCTGTTCGCGCTGCTTGAGTTCGAGATACCCGTCAATCACAGTGTTCACATCCAGTATGCCATCGGCAATCTGCTTGTAGAAGTCACTTACTTCCTTGAATTTCAGCTTCTTGATAAGTCTTGTCATAAGCGATTCTTCAAGTTCGATTTTCCTGTTCTTGAATTTTCGCTCAATCATTTCCTTGGCAAAAAGTCCTTCCTTCACCTGGGTTTCCTTCAGTGCGAGTTTTATCTTGGCCTTGGCTCTCGATGTCTTCACCACGTTGAGCCAATCCTGCTTTGGCTTCTGTATGGATGACGTCATAATCTCCACTTGGTCGCCACTGTGCAACTGTTCGCGGAATGTCACCACCTTATTATTTATGCGCGCGCCCGTGCACGCGTTTCCCACCTTCGAGTGGATGTGATAGGCAAAGTCGAGCACTGTCGCTCCCTTGGGGAATTTGAGCAAGTCGCCCTTGGGTGTGAACACGAACACCTCGTCCTCATACAAGTCCATCTTGAATTGATCCATCACTTGCATGTCGTCGCTCGTCTCCAATATGCTGCGTATGTTGTTGAGCCATTCGTCGAGTCCTGTCTCGCCCTTCACTCCCTTATATCTCCAGTGGGCAGCCACTCCCCTCTCGGCCACTTCGTCCATGCGCTCGGTGCGTATCTGCACTTCCACCCATTTCTTCTCAGGTCCGAGCACAGTGATGTGCAGACTCTCATATCCGTTTGACTTCGGCACCGATAGCCAGTCTCTCAGTCGCTTCGGGTTGGGCTGATACATGTCGGTGACTATCGAATAGGCTTGCCAGCACTGCATTTTCTCCAGTTCGAGTGGCGAGTCGATGATGATGCGGATGGCAAAGAGGTCGTAGATGCCCTCGAAGGCGCATTTCTGCTTTTTCATCTTCTGCCAAATGGAGTGAATGCTCTTGGTGCGGCCTTTCATGTGGAACTTGAGTCCCGCAGCCTCCAGTTTCTGTCGGATGGGTTCGATGAATCCCTCGATATATTCGTCGCGCGCCTCCTTGGTGGCGTTGAGTTTCTCGCGTATCATGTAATATACGTCGTGCTCGAGATACTTCAGCGACAAGTCCTCGAGTTCGCTCTTCAGTTTATACAATCCCAACTTATGTGCCAGCGGAGCATAAAGATATGCAGCCTCCTGACTCACCTCATGTCGCGCCTCTTCATTGGTTGTGTCCTTTATCTGACGCATCAGCTGCACGCGGTCGGCTATCATGACAAGTATCACTCTCATGTCCTCGGCAAACGACAGCAGCAGATTGCGGAAATTCTCGCTTTCCACCACGGGATTCTTCTTGTATAGCTCGCTGATGCGCAGCAATCCGTGGAGTATTCTCGCGGGCGATTCGCCAAACTCGCTCCTCACCTCCTCTATCGTCATGAATCCGTCCTCCACGCTCGGGTGAAGCAGGATGGCAAGCACAGCGTCGCGCTTGAGTCCGATTTCCTCAACAACAATCTTTGCTGTCTGCAATCCCGAGAGAATGGGATTGAGACCGAAGACATCGCGATGCACCTGATTATTCTCAAGCGAATAGCCAAGTCTATTCCTCAATTTCTCCTCATCGTCGGGCTTGAGAGTCGCTCCGACGGTTGTTCTCAGATGGTCGATGAGAGACAGGGTTTCTTCCCTCTCTTTGGCCGTAAATTCGAATTTATCTGCCATAATATGTTGCATTTGAGTTAAAAATCAATGCAAAGGTACAATTTTTCTGCGATTTATTCGCTTTTTTCCGAAAAAGTTTGTAATTTTGGGGCACAATTCACTATAAATACCACAATTATGTTATCAGAAAGAGACCTAAAGCAGATTGCCGACAAGGGCATCAGCGAAAAACAGATTGAGAATCAGTTAAACGAGTTTAAGACCGGATTCCCCTTCCTCCGCCTCGAGGCAGCCGCCAGCGTTGAGCATGGAATTGTTGCTACGACTGAAGAATCGAGAGCAAAGTATGAGAAGAGTTGGGAGCAGTATAAGGCTGCCGGCAAGAAGGTCGTGAAGTTTGTTCCCGCGTCGGGAGCCGCAAGCCGCATGTTCAAGGACATGTTTGCCTTTGTGGATGCTGAATACGACAAGCCCACGACTGATTTCGAGAAGAAATACTTTGAGAACATCGAGAAGTTTGCCTTCTACGGCGAGCTCAACGACGTTTGCGTGAAGAACGAGGGCAAGGACATCCCCACCCTTTTGGCCGAGAGCAACTACAAGGCTGTGGCTGCCCAGATGCTGAAGGCCGAGGGCTTGAACTACGGTCAGCTGCCCAAGGGTATGCTTCTCTTCCACAAGTATGCCGAGGGTCCGCGCACTCCGATGGAGGAGCACCTGGTGGAGGCAGCTCTCTATGCCGCATCCAACGGCGAGGCCAACATCCACTTCACCGTGAGCCACGAGCACATGCCGTTCTTCCAGAAGAAGGTGGCCGACAAGGCTGATTTCTATGCAAAGAAATATGGCGTGAAGTATGACATCTCGTTCTCCGAGCAGAAACCGAGCACCGATACTATTGCCGCCAATCCCGACAACACTCCGTTCCGCAATGCCGACGGATCGCTGCTCTTCCGTCCCGGTGGCCATGGTGCACTTATCGAGAATCTCAATGAGATTGATGCCGACGTTATCTTCATCAAGAATATTGATAATGTGGTGCCCGACCGTCTTAAGGGCGATACTGTCACCTATAAGCAGGTGATTGCCGGTGTGCTCGTCACTCTCCAGCAGAAGGCATTCGAGTATCTCCGTCTTCTCGACGCTGGTACATACAACCACGACAAACTGGAGGAGATGATACGCTTCGTGCAGCAAGACCTCTGCTGCCGCAAGGCCGACATCAAGAATCTCGAGGATGCTGACCTCGTCATCTATCTGCGCAAGAAGCTCAACCGTCCGATGCGCGTGTGCGGTGTTGTGAAGAACGTTGGCGAACCAGGCGGTGGTCCGTTCCTAACATATAACCAGGACGGCACTGTGAGCCTGCAGATTCTCGAGAGCAGTCAGATTGACAAGAACAATGCCGAATACATGGAGATGTTCACCAAGGGCACTCACTTCAACCCCGTTGACCTCGTATGCGCCGTTAAGGACTACAAGGGTCAGCCCTTCAATCTGCCCGACTTCGTGGATCGCACCACTGGATTCATCTCAAGCAAGAGCAAGAACGGCAAGGAACTCAAGGCACTTGAGTTGCCAGGACTTTGGAATGGTGCCATGAGCAATTGGAACACAGTCTTTGTTGAGGTTCCGCTCGCTACATTCAATCCCGTTAAGACCGTCAATGACTTGCTTCGTGAGCAACATCAGTAAGATATAACTTATTATTTGGGAAGGTTATCACAGATTTTGGCTGCGCTCAGTCGGAATCTGTGATTCCTTTATATATAGAGGTATGAACAATAATATTATGCGCTTTTTCTCATTTCCGGTGCAAAAGTAATATTTTGTCGGCATACTGCAATTTTGTGAGCAACCAAAATCACCGCCATTAATATCATTTAACATTCGCTGTTCCTTGCGCTCCCAGAGGCATCCGCATTGGCGTGGGCTTGCAGATAAATATATTTTACAT
>CALZMK010000085.1 GCA_945788545.1 uncultured Prevotella sp. | reverse complement strand
TATCAATAACCTTAATCCCGCCGACATCGAGCGTATCGACGTATTGAAGGACGCAGCATCTTGTGCCATCTACGGTTCGGCAGCCGCAAATGGTGTTATCCTCGTTACCACAAAACAGGGTAAGGCCGGTAAGGTGCAGGTGACATACGATGCCAATGTTGGTTGGTCGAACATCTATCGTCTGCCTCAGATGCTGACTGCCAAGCAGTATATGGAGGTGCAGGATCAGATGGCATTCAATAGTGGTGGTCAGGCTTATGACTGGTCGAAGTATATCGATGCAGACTTGCTTGCTGCTTATCAGAACGGCAGCAACCCTGGCACAAACTGGATAGAGGCTATCCGCAATAAGAATGCAATTACTACGAGCCATGCACTTAATATTACTGGAGGTTCGGACTACAGCAAGTTCTCTATGGGTAGCGGCTATCAATATCAGGACGGTGTATTTGGCGGTCCTGTAAAGTCTGACTATCGTCGTTTCACTTTCCGTGTAAACTCAGAGCATGTCATTTATCGTGACTCCAAGGGTATGGACGTGATTAAGGTGGGAGAGAATCTTTATTACTCTCACAAGCAGAACCAAGGTATCCAGATTGGCAACCAGTATGCAAATGCCCTCTCTACCATGTTGCGCGCCAATCCCTGTGTGCCTATCTACAATAAGGATGGCGGTTATTTCGATTGGAATGACATTCAGGCATCGGGAACAGATGGATGGCAGAACTATAATTCCTATACATCTAACCCTATGCTGACATTGGTGAGCCGTTCGAACGCCAATAACAAGAGCATCAACCACAATTTCAACTTGACAGGTTATCTTGAGTTCCAGCCTATTAAGAACTTGGTATATCGTGGACAGATTAACTACAACCAGGGTACTTGGTCATATAGAAGCTATGAAGGTCTATTCAACGCTAATGGAACAAATTCAGACACCTTCCTCACAGAGGACAAGGCAACTAACCAACTTGGCACAAGCTGGGGGTGGAGCACAACCAACACCTTAAGTTACAAGTTTGATGTAAAGGAGCATAATTTCGATGTACTTGTTGGTACTGAGTACGGAGAAAGCAAGCCTGACTTCGGTTTCAGTCTTAATGTTTCTGCCAACAATTCCGTATTCGGCTCTTTCGACCGTGCATATATGAGCTATATGAAGGGTGCTGCCACAAATGCCATGGCATCTGGTACACCATGCGATGACTCTCGTAGTTTCTCGTATTTTGGTCGTTTGAATTACAACTATGCCGAGAAATATATGTTCTCAGCTATTATACGTGCCGATGGTAACTCAAAGTTCGCTCCCGGACATCGTTGGGGTTACTTCCCATCGTTCTCTGCAGGATGGGTAGTGAGCAACGAGAAGTTTATGGAAAAGACTTCATCCTGGCTCGACTTCCTTAAGATTCGCGCAGGTTGGGGACAGAACGGTAATGCAGCTTCTGTGGGTAATTTCCAGTGGATGGGAACATTCACCTATGGCAACTTCGGAAAGTACTCATTTGGTAACGACAAGGGTGAAGGACTTGCCGGAGCTTATTCAAGCCGTCTGCCTAACGAAGAATTGACATGGGAAACATCTGAGCAGATGAATATCGGTCTTGATGCACGCTTTATAGGTGGTAAGTTAGGTTTGACATTCGACTGGTATTCAAAGAAGACAAAAGACTTGCTTGTTGAGGTGCCAATCGACGCAACATCAGGATTCTCCACAATGTGGAAGAACGCAGGAACTGTAAAGAACACTGGTATTGAAGTCGCACTCAACTGGCAGGACCAGATAGGCAAGGACTTCAAGTACAATATTGGATGGAATATGGCATATAACAAGAATGAGGTTACAGCCGTGAATTCCAACCAGAAGTATAATAATGGTGGAAATGACCTGCTTTCGCAGAACACTGGTATTATCGCACGTTTCGAGGAAGGTCATCCTATCGGTTATTTCTATGGATACAAGACTTCTGGCGTAATCCAGAACGTTCAGGATTTGGAAGCATATAAGGCAACACTCAAGAATGGCGATGCTGCTAATTCAAAGCAGGGTACAGCCCTTGCAGTTGGTGATCTGAAGTTTGTGGATGTAAATGGTGATGGTGTCATCAATGACGATGACAAGACCGAGCTTGGCGACCCGCATCCAGACGTGACTATGGGTATTAGCCTTGGCGCATCATGGAAAGGCTTCGATTTTAGCGTGACTGGCTATGCAGCCCTTGGACAGCAGATTGCACGTTCTTACCGCAAGTTTGCCGACGGCAACCAGGAGAACTTCACAACTGAGGTTTATTCTTATTGGAACGGTGAGGGCACAAGCAACAAGTATCCTCTGTTCAATCGTATGAACGAAGGTGTTAACTGGATGACCATCTCTGACATCTATGTAGAAGATGCCGACTATTTCCGTCTGCAGAACATCACACTGGGATATGACTTCAAGAACGTTTGGAAGAACTGTCCATTCCAGCAGCTCCGCCTCTATGTTCAGGCTCAGAACCTCTTCACCATCACAGGATATAAGGGTATGGATCCCGAGTGTGGAAAGGCACTCAACGATGCAGAGCCTTGGGTGACTGGTGTTGACGTAGGTAACTATCCTCAGCCACGTACATATATGATTGGTGTGAATGTCAAATTCTAATTATTTAATACAGAATAAATACGTATGAAAAAGATATATTTATTAGCAGCTTCAGCATTGGTTGCATTCGGTATGACATCTTGTGATATCGACAATGTTGAAAATGTGGGCGAGCTTGCAAGCGGAACATTCCCCGTAACGGAGGCTGATGGTATGGCTGCTCTCGCAGGTATATATGAGAACCTCAATGCCACACATGCAAATCCCCAGGAATCATTTATATATAATGCAGCCCTGGCAAGTGATGACCATCTTGGTGGAGGTGGCGACAATGACTTCCTGATGCAGGCAGAAGACTTGCTTTGCAACCATGGAACGGACATGACAAACGACTTCTACAAGCAACGCTATGAAGGAATAAACAGAGCAAACTCTCTTATTGAGGCTCTGCCAAACTGCTCACTTGAGGAAGATGTAAGAAACAAATATATGGGCGAGGCCAAGTTCCTGCGCGCTTTCTATTACTATGAGTTGGCATCGATGTATGGAAATGTTCCTGTCAGAACTGTTCCTGGCGGAGAATTGTTGAAACAAGGCAATATCGATGACCCTTGGAAGCAGATACTTCAGGACCTTCGTGATGCAGTGGCTCTTCTGCCGGCAGCCAAGACAGCCGACTCTCAGGCTGGACATGTTGACAAGTATGCTGCACAGGCTTTGCTTGGACGTGCATGGTTGTTCTATAGCGGTATGTTCTGCAATGGTACGACTATTGCCGACATGACAAGCACCAACTACAACGAGGATGCCATTAAGTCGGTTGAACTCCCCGACGGCACAACTCTTTCCAAGGAGGATGTTGTAGCTGCAATCGACGATTGTGTGAACAACTCCGGTTATTCACTCGTTCCCGATTTCCGCAACCTGTGGGCTTACACCAACCGTTGCACTGTAGAAGATTACGACTATACAGCTGGTCAGGGACTGAGCTGGGTAGAGAATGATAACGGTATCAACCCAGAGTCAATGTTCGCTATTAAGTTCAATCGTCTCGCCTCTTGGGACACTACTATTGGCTATGCTAATGGTATAGCATTGCACTTCGGAGTGCGTGGCGGTCAGAAATATGGCAACACATTCCCATTCGGTCAGGGATGGGGCGCAGGTCCTGTAGCTCCTAACCTCGTTTCAGACTGGAAGGCAGCAGAGCCTAATGACATGCGTCTTAATGCAACCATTCAGGATTGGACTACCTCTGAAACATATAACTATGGAGGTTGGACTGACTTCGTTCAGGAAACTGACTTCTATGGAAAGAAGTGGGCTCCAATTTCTGCCAAGAATGACAATGTTGACGGTGGATATTCATGTACATTCGAGAATGTGATGTATCCAGGACAGTGGATTCAGGGAGCTGAGAATATGCAGTTGAACAATATCCACGACCTCGTGCTAATCCGCTTTGCCGACGTACTGCTGATGCAGTCAGAATTGAAGAAGGACGTTACAGGTATTAACCTTGTGCGTGCTCGTGCCGGACTCAATCCAATTGCAGCATATTCTCTGAAGGCTCTTCAGGACGAGCGTCGCTGGGAGTTTGCATGCGAGGGTATCCGTTGGAACGACATTCGCCGTTGGCACATAGCAGCTGCCGCACTTGAGAAACAAACCAATCAGCCGACATATTGGCGTGGCAAGCCTGATACTAATAAGGCTCATAATGGTGGTTATGCAGCACGCTACAATGCCACAGCCGGATTCCAGAAAATGCCCGATACCCAGATTTCAATGGGTACAGTAGTGCAGAATGACGGATGGACTGATGCTCAGTCTGAATATGCGAGCTGGTAATATTCATACATAGAATAATTAAAATCGAAACAATATGAAAAAAATTATATTTGCAATGTCAGCATTCGCCTTGCTCCTGACATCATGTGACCCAAGCACAGATGACATCAGCAGCGGATTCAATAACAATGTGACGGCTGAGACTGTTATTGCCAAGGCAACTCCTGTTGTGATAAATGGCAAAAACACCAACAGGATTATTGTTGAGAATAATTCTCCGATTACTTGCCAGTGGTCGGCAGCTCAGCTTCTTGGCAACCCTGTTACATCGAAGAAGTCTTATGACACAATTTATGTGTCAAAGACGGGAACTAACGTGGTTACAATGACATGCCACAATCTTAATGGCGAATTTACAAAGGAATTCACCGTCACTGTTGATGAGGTTTCATATATACCAGACAATATTCAGAAGCGTCTCGGTAGTGTAGGTAACTTTGATAGTTCTTTTGATCCTGCAAAAGTAAGTGTCGAACAGGAAATTGACAAAGAAACAGGTAAGAAAGGTAATGTTTTTGCTGTGAAGAACGCCAATGGCGTACTTACTGATTGGGAAGTTAAGGATGTCGCAACGGGCGAGATCATGGCAAACAGCGAACTCAACAGCGACAACTTGCTCGTAATATCTGATAATGGTGAGTATGAGATTACATTAAACTATACAAAAGCCGACGGAACAACAGGTTCACACTCATTAGGCAAGTACACAATTGAGTGCTATACCAACAAACCAGTTATCATTGAATACCTTAGCGGTGAAACTGGCGTTTCCGAATGGCAGTGGTTCCAGGGCAATGCTGCAGTATGGGGCAATGGTCCTTGGGCATCTGGTGATGGTCCTGCGTGGTGGACAAATAACCTTGACTCTATGGATGGCAACGGAGGTGGAAAGCCTGGCGGTACTGCACGCAATGGTATCAATGCAACGTTCACGCTCGACTTTAATACAGGTATAGCAACTAATAGCGATGGTACTCAGTGCGCATTTAAGGTTCTGCCACTAAAGCATGGTCACGATTCTGCCGATGGATGGGACAAGGGTTGTATCCACTTCGAAGTATCTGGTTCAAATTATGTAGTACCTATGGCTATCAATGTCAATGGCGGTGATGAGCCATTCCAGGATATGTTCATCGTTAAGGCAGAAGACGGACGTCTTAATCTCACTGCCGAGGAGCAGGCTGTCAACGGATGTGCATGGTTCTTCCTATTCGAACGTAAGAAGTAATTTTGGTTTTAGTAGTTAAATTACTGTTTTCCCCGCTTGCCTCGCAATGAGGCGGGCGGGGATTTTCTTTCATCCAAGTGCATATTATTCCCTAAAACATTTGGCGGTTTGGAAAAGAAATCGTAACTTTGCAGCCGAAAGTGTAATTTATAAAAGAAAGGAATGTATAATGGAATACAAAGCAGTAAAATACTCAAATAAAGAAGAGGCATTAATTGCACTGAACAAGATGAGACAGAGAAAATTGGAGTGGATAAAGGAAACTCAAAGAGAATTTGCAGAATTAAGAAATACTCCAGTTACAATATGAAGGCTCTCAACCTTGATTTGTTAAATATTAATAGCCCATATTCTGTGTGGAATGTGGGTAAGTATGGTTATGGCTTCAAGACAAAGTATGGGGTGCTTTTTCGAATTGTAATTGCTCCAGACGAAACAATTTGGGAGAATGGTGCATACGAGTTTTCAATAATTAATGAGAACAGCCTTATATCTCCCAATGACCAAGACGTTCAGCTAACTATTGTCGCCATAATAGAAGAATTTTTTAGGAATAATCCTGATATATTACTTTATCAATGTGAAACTGGTGATAATAAACAGGCGGCTCGTGAACGGCTCTTTTTAAAATGGTTTTCTAATTACTCCTCTGGACGTTATGCTATTAATGCTACAGATATAGAGGCCGAAGGAATATCGAATTTTGCAGCGGTTATTGTGCAACGTGACAATCCACAGCTTAAGAAAATCTTTTCAGACTTTGATAACTTCGTAGGGTTTTTCAAGGACAAACCTCAATAAACTATTTTCCCAAAACATTTGGCGGTTTGGAAAAGAAATCGCAACTTTGCAGCGTTATTGTTTGGTTGAGCAAACATAACCGTTAATTCTTTTTAAT
>CALZMK010000084.1 GCA_945788545.1 uncultured Prevotella sp. | reverse complement strand
ACATCGCCTCGTTCCTCAACATCACGCCCAGCTATCTGAGCACACTCCGCAAGGAGCTTACCTTCGGCGAAAGGCTACGGGTGGCGAACGCTGTTCGGGAATGGAGAAATAACACACCTTTTTGGCTCAAATCATTGCGGTTTGAGCCATTTTTTTCAGATTTTTCTTTAACTAGTTTTAGAGTTGCACCCTCGGCGACCCGTTTTCGGGCTTCGCCGAGTTGTTTTTTACGCCTTTTTTTGTTATTTTGAAGTCGCAAATCGCAACAACTATGTAAAATCATGGCGTATGAAACAACCAAATCATTACACCCAGGCCTTGGCCTATCTACGCGACTATTGTCTGCGCCATGGTAGGCTTATGTACTTTTCGGTGAACGACATTTTTGAGACAGAAGGAGCCGCTGCCCGTCTCTTTGGTTACATTGAGAGCGGCAGTTTCCATTACCTTGTCCGTAACTACGAGGGTGACGAGAGCACAGTCGAGACCGTCGCTGCGGGCGACCTTGTGGGCTGCTATCCATACTGTCTCGATGGAGATGCCGCTCTCGTCACACCATCCGCGCCGACAAGTCCAGCACCGTCTATGTCGTCGATGGTGCAGACCTCGATGAGCACTACCGCCAGAGTCAGGAAGCGGAGCGAATGGGCCGCGACTACATGGCCTACCGCTTAGAGCAAGTCAAATCACGCATCATAGCACGTTACCAACAGAAAGGAGGGATAGGGGTAGCGGATATTTAACATTTATTATGGGTAAACATTCGGGGCGCTTTGTGTTATATAGGCAGACGACCAAAAGTGAAGACTTATGAACAAGGAACATACAAATGAGCTTGAGTTTGCTCAAATCGAGAAACGGCTGCGTCCACGACTGATGCAGATGGGACGAGAGTTCTTCGGCTCCGACACCGAGGCCGAGGAGGTGGTGCAGGAGACATGGCTCCGGGCATGGAACGTGCGCGGCAGGGTGGAACTCACCGATGCCTACATCCTGCGCATCGCCCGTAACGTCTGCGTCAACATGTGGCGGGGACATCGGACGCAAGTGGAGTTGGTGGACGAAGATAGCACTGCCATCACTGAGGTCACACCGCAAGAGGAGGTCGAGGAACGCGAGAACTCCGAGTGGCTCGCTTCCCGCCTCCAGCGTCTGCCTCAGGCCGAACGTGAGGTGTGGCAGATGTTCTACGAAGAAGGGCTGACCGTCAATGAGATTGCCGAAGCGCGAGGCATCACCGTGGGCACCGTCCGCAAGACCATCTCCAACGTGCGTAGCACCTTGCGAACAGAGTTGCGCCGTCGTTTCTTCGACCTGCGCCATTTGATTATGTTCATTCTCGTGGGACTGGTTACGGGTATCGCTGTGGCATCCGCCATCCATCCGAATGGCATCGTGCGCAGAGCCATAGAGCATGTATTCGGAATCCCCGAGGACACCACTATATATAATAACGTAGAGGTCATGCCATCCTATCCGGGTGACATGACAGAATGTTATATGTTCGTAGCACGTCATATGCATTATCCTGAGGAAGCCGCAGAGAAAGGCATTCAAGGACGTGTGCTGATTCGCTTCGTCGTAGAGAAGGACGGACGTTTGACAAACTTTGAGGTCATCGAGACTCCCGACCCGCTTTTGTCTGATGAAGCACTTCGTGTATTGAAGCAGATGCCCCAATGGATTCCTGCCAAGAACAAGGGTAAGGACGTGCGCTGTAGATACAGCATGCCTATTCAGTTCCGATTGAATTAACGCGAATTTAGATAATTCGCTCACATTCGGCCAAATCGTGAACAAGCTCACTTTGGCACTCTTGTAATCGCGAATTTCATAAAGCATATAAAAGTTAGTAAAAAGAAATGTTAGTTAAACAAGAGAAGACCTATAGGCACACACCCTCCGCTTCGTCGGGAGATGCGGCGGAGTTTTTCAGTAACCTCAAAACACCCATAATAAAAATGTATAAAAGACTCATCACAACCATCCTCGCCCTCGCAGCACTGACGGCCAACGCACAGACCGTCATTGAGGGCACCGTGACCGACTCCCTCGGTCATGCCGTCGATGCCTACGTCACCGTGGCACCCAAGGGAACGGGCAATATTCTCGGCTTTGCCGACACCGATGCGAAAGGCTATTACAAATTATCGTTCAAGAGCACGGCAGACACGCTCGTGGTGACGGCAACGGGCCTGTCCGTCGGCAACGTGTCGCGCATCGTGGCGAACAAGAGCCAGCGGCTGAACATCCGCGCCAATCAGCGGGCCATCCAGTTGAAGGAGGTCAGCGTCCGTGCGCAGAAGATTCGGCAGAACGGCGACACGCTCAACTACCTCGTCGGAGCCTACCAGCAGCAGGGCGACCGCGTCATCGGCGACGTGCTGAAGCGCATGCCCGGCATCGAGGTGGCCGACAATGGCGGCATCAAGTACAACGGCAAGAGCATCAAGAAATTCTACGTCGAGGAGATGGACTTGCTGCAAGGCCGCTACGGACTGGCCACCAACAACATCAACGCCTCCGACGTGGCCACCGTGCAAGTCTTGGAGAACCACCAGCCCGTGAAGATGCTGCAAGGCAAGGAACTCACCGACGACGTGGCCATCAACCTGAAGCTGAAGGACTCGGCCAAGGGAACGGTCGCCGTCAACACCATGCCGGGCGGTGGCATCCAGTGGGCTAGCGGCTGGCACATAGGCAGCCGACCGCTCACCGACGGGACATCCACCATCGGCCAGAACCCGCTTTGGACTGCCGAGCTCGTGGGCATGTACTTTGCCAAGCGTCGCCAGAACATGACGCTGTATAAAGGCAACAACACGGGCGACGACGTGTCGAAGGAACTCACCCAGCACTACTCCAGCATCAACAGCGTCAGCCTCTATCCCTTCTGCCCCACGGGTACCGTCATGCCCAGCGGCTCCGGTCTGCCGCAGAAGCGCACCTTCGACAACCACAGCCACATCCTGACTATGAACCATCTGGAGAAGCCCAACAAGGACACAGAACTGGGTCTGAACATCGCCTACCACAACGACCGCATCCGTCGCGAGGGCAGCAGCGTGGGCGACCGCTTCCTGAGCGACGACAGCCGCCTGCTCACCACCGAGACCATGACCAGCGAGACGAAGGTGAACAACCTCAACGTACAGGCCCGCTACAACTGGAACGCACAGAACGGATTTCTGGCCAATGTGCTGAAGTTCGACACCAACTGGAACAGCGACCGCGTGGACGGACAGCTCTCATCCGAACGCACAGGCACTGCCCCCATGAATTACGGCAACAACCGCGTCCGCCAGCACTTCGACCGCCCGCAACTCACCGTGTCGAACACCTTCAACACCATCCGCAACATCGGCAAGAACACCTTCGACCTCCACTTCTCCGCTGGCTATTCCCATCGTCCCAACACCCTCACCGTGGGCATCGACTCCCTGCTGCAAGGCACTCAGACCGCCTATTCGCAGGACGTGAACTCCCACCACATTGCCGGACGCTTCAACACCAGCTACGGCATCCGCGTGGCCGACCACTTCAAGTTAAACTACGGCATCAGTGCCTCGGCCAACCTCCACGGCATCGTCACCGACCTCGATGGCTTCACGCCCCCTGCCGAGCACAACCAACTCAGCAACGACCTCTGGTACAACACCTACTGCCTCGCCCTCGGCCAGAGTTACAAGTACGAGTCACCTGACCTCGACATCACCCTCGGTCTGCCCCTCGAGCTCTACACCCAGACCCTCGACGATAAAATCAGGAAGGACAAGCATGGCTACACCCACCTGCTCTTCTTCCCCTCGCTCTCCGTGAACTGGACCATCACCCGCGACCTCTGGCTCAATGGCGGTGCCAGCTACAGCAAGACTGTGGGCGATCCGGGCGGCATCTACAACGGCTACATCATGTCCAACTACCGCGCCTTCCAGCGCAGTTACGTCGAGCAACTGTCTGAGACCAAGAACTACGGAGCCAACATCGGCCTGCGCTACCGCAGTGCCATCCGTGCCCTCTTCGCCAACATCGGCCTCAACTACCGCCGCACCCACGACAACCAGATCTATGGCTACAACTACGAGGGAGCCACCAGCGTCGTTCAGGCTGTCAACCAGCCCACCACCGCCAGCAGCTACAGCGTCAGCGGCGAGGCCAGCAAGGCCTTCGACTTCCTCCGCTCCACCATCCGCGTCTTCGGCAGCTACAGCCTCTCCGAGAGCGAGCGCCTCATCTGCCAGAGCCTCTACCAGTATCATACCCAGGGACTAAGTTTCGGCGGCAGTCTCTCGTTCAGCCCCTTCGAGTGGATTGGCATCGTCTATAGCAGCGGCTTCAGCCAGAGCCGCAGTTACACCGAGGGCCGCAGGGAACAGGCGACCACAGTGCGCAGCAACACCCAGCGCCTCTCCATGAGCGTCTATCCCACTAAGACCCTCACGCTCTCTCTCGCTGCCGAGGACAACTACAACAACCTGACCGCCGAGAACCGCCACGCCTGGTTCGGCGACGCCACCGCCAAACTGAAGTTGAAGCACATCGACCTGGAGCTACAGCTGAACAACCTCTTCGACCAGCGGCAGTACACCCGCATCAACTACAGCGGCCTCGACATCTACACAAACACCTCGCAACTGCGCCCCCGCAACATCATCGCAACCGTCAGATTCAAACTCCTATAATATATATAATGTATAACCCTCAAAACAAACAAATCAACGTTATGAAGAAAAACATCCTCATCGCTATCGCCGCAGCCATGCTGACGGCTGGCACCACCGTCTGCCACGCACAGACCCAGCAGAAGCAACAGACCGAACAGCAGCAGGATCCTGTCTATGAGCAGGACAAAGTGGACAAGCGGGCCGAGTTCACGGGCGGCATGGAGAAGCAGTTGCAGTTCATGATGCAGAACCTGAAGTACCCGAAGGAGGCCGAGAAGGCCGGGGCCAGCGGCACCGTGCGCGTCCACTTCATCGTGGAGAAAGACGGCACGCTGACCGATGTCAAGGTGCCCGACAGCGTTCACCCCACCCTTGATGCCGAGGGCATCCGCATGGTCAAGGCCATGCCGAAGTGGCAGCCCGCCCAACTCAAAGGCAAGGCCGTCCGCTCGAAGATGATGCTTGCCATTCCCTTCAGACTGAAATAGCAGCACTCACCCCATGAACAGACGTATCATAACCCTCATCATCGCCCTCGCCGCCGTATGCGGCGGGGCGATGGCCCAACCCAAAGTAAACGGACGTGTGCCAATCCGCGAAAAGCGCGGCTACGACCAACGTTTAGTCATCGACACGGCCAGTGTCCGCGTGCTCTATGCCCTCAACGCCAAGGACATCAAGGACGAAAATACCTACATCGACCTCGGCAAACTGGAGGTGGGCAGGCGCGTGAAGAAGTACAGCAGCGAGTTTCTTGCCGTATCTGACCAAGAAGCCATCAAGTGGAAGAAAGAACAGGGACACAAGGGCAATGTGCCAAAGAGTTTCTGGATGGGTGGTCAGAAAGAACATCAGGAGCATTGGAGTGAACTGGTCTTCTCCGACTACATCATCCGAGGTAATCAATTGAAGGAGTACGCCTGTTTCCCCCTGTGGGCCGAGCGTGAGAACAGCAGTTACACAGAGGCATGGCCGCTGATGCAGTGGTCGCTTGCCGATGAGACGCAGACCATCCTCGGACATCGCTGCCAGAAGGCCACCTGTCATTTCCGAGGCCGCGACTTCGTAGCCTGGTTCGCCACTGACGTACCCATCAAGGGTGGGCCGTGGAAGTTCGGCGGACTGCCCGGCTGCATCCTAAAGGTCTATGACGTGCAGAAGATTTATGTCTGGGAGGCCGTGGCCATCGAGCGCGGAAAGTTCCTTATCTCGCAATACCCCGACAAACTCTATCCTAAATCGACCCGCAAAAGCGTCTGGCAGCGACAGAAGAAGTACAACGAAGATTATTGGGAGGCTATAGGCTGGACAAGTCTCGAAGGAAGGCCAACCCCTCCCAAGATACACTTTGAGCCATTAGAGAAGGAGTAAGCCATCATGAACAAGAAAATCATCACCCTCATCATCGCCCTCGCCGCCATGACGGCATGGGCGCAGGAGAAACAAAGCAAGATTGGCTATGTGGCCATGTCGAACATCGACAACTACATCACCATCGACACGGCCACCGTCCACATATGGTATGCCCTCAATGCCCTCGACATCAAGGACGAGAGCACCTACATCGGCTGGCAGATACTGGAAGTGGGCAGTCATTGCAACAAGTATTACAGTTACTGAACTTTCCCACCTTTTTCCGATGTCAAAACACCTCTATATCCTGCTGCCCCAAACTCCTGTTCTCCGTCAGGATGACGTACCCAAGCACATTTCAATTCATGAAAGGGTGGAAAAGTTCTAGTTAATAATCCTCTTGAAGGAAACCCACCTATAATACCCTTGTGAGTGACCCCTGCCATATCAGCACGCCTTTTGTGCACTTTTTGTATCTGATTTGCGCATTTTGCTTTCATTTTGACATTCACTGACGCCCTGAGAATGCGATAAAATCAATCGTGGTTGACCGCCACCGAAAATACGCGCTTCTCAGAGAGTGAAGAAATGGCACCCTAAAGGCACAAAACATCAAATTCTCCTGCCAAAAATCCTTTGGACGTACGGCGTTGGCTCTG
>CALZMK010000083.1 GCA_945788545.1 uncultured Prevotella sp. | reverse complement strand
CCTCGTGCATAAACTCCTCGCAGAAGGAGGAAGCCACAAGATTGAGGCCCTCGGTGGTGCCGCGGGTGAAGACAATCTCGTTGACCGAAGCGGCATTGACAAAGCGACGCACCGTCTCGCGTGCAGCCTCATGAAGGTCGGTAGCCTGTTGGGAGAGATAATGCACGCCACGATGCACATTGGCATTCACATTGAGATACTCATCGCGCATGGCATCAAGCACACAGAGCGGTTTCTGTGTGGTGGCGGCATTGTCGAGATAAACCAGCGGTTTGTTATATACCGTTCTCGACAGTATGGGGAAATCCTCCCTTATCTTCTGTATATCAAGCATATGTCCTTATTTACATAATTTACATCCCTCGCACTTGCTCAACTCTCCACGGAATCTCTTTTCCACGAGATGATGGAGTCGGTCTCTCAAAGGCTCGAGCCTAATGGTATCTATGACCTCGTTGACAAATGCAAACTCGAGCAAGAGTTTTGCCTCCTTCTCCGAGATACCACGTTGCTGCATATAGAACATGGCAGCATCATTGAGTTGGCCGACTGTCGAACCATGACTACACTTCACGTCGTCGGCATAAATCTCGAGCATAGGTTGAGTGAACATCCTTGCCTCGCGAGTGGCACAGATATTCTGGTTGCGCATCTCCGATGAGGTCTTCTGTGCACCGTGGCGCACGAGCACCTTTCCGGCGAAGGCTCCAGTGGCCTTCTCGTCGAGCACATATTTATATAATTGACTGCTTGTGCAGTGAGACACCTTATGATCGATTATGGTATTGTTATCCACATGCTGTTCCTTGTCGGCAATGACACATCCATTGAGCACACACTCGGCACCCTTGCCACAGAGAGCAAGATCGACACGGTTGCGTGTCACTCCATTATGTAATGTAATGACATTGTGATTCACCCTGGAGTCAGCCTCCTGATTGATATATAGGTTGCTCACGCGCACGTTCTTCGCATGCGTCTCCTCAAGGCAATAGAGGTCGAGCGAGGCATTGCGCCCTACGTATGCCTCAATCACCTGTGTGGCAAGGAAGTTGCGATCGTCGGCAGCATGATCGCAGAAGAGCAGTTTGGCTTCCGCGCCATCCTCCACTATAATAAGCACTCGTCTGTTTACCATCAAATCGACATCCGAGCGAAGGATATTAATCACCTGGATAGCCCTATCCACAACAACATTCTTGGGCACATAGACAAGCAATCCGTCCTGTGCAAGCATAGTATTGAGGGCAGTGACAGCATCCTCGTCGGTCTTGGCGAGCTTTGAGTAATATTTTGCTATTAAATCTGGATTCTTCTCAGCCTGATTCCTTAGTGAATCAACGATAACTCCCTCGGGCAGCGAAGCCTTGGGTGAGTTTTTCTTATAAAAGGCATCGTTGACCACAAAATAGAGAGACGTACTGAGATTTGGTACGTCGCAACGGAAAGCATCGTATGGATTGACGGGAATGTCGAGTCGGTTGATATTCAAGCCATAGTTGGGTTCGAAGAGCTTCTCGATGTCAGTATATTTATACCTCTCCACCTTCTTTGTGGGAAATCCCTGACTCTTGAAGTTCTCGTAAGCCTCATCGCGCACGGCATTAATCACCTCTGCACTATGACTGCAAATCATCCCTCGACATTCGTCGTATAATTCTGTATATTGATTATTCATTCCTCATTGACTTCGTCGATGACTGGCTTCACCTCAGCATAGCTCGAGCAAGCTCGGCTCTGCGTTCGGTTCGCGCAGCCATTCCTAATCCCTCATTCCTAATTCCTAATCTCCTCCTTAATCCAGTCGTATCCTCTCTCCTGAATCTCCTTGGCGAGTTCGGGGCCGGCGGTCTTCACGATACGTCCCTTATAGAGCACATGCACCACATCGGGCTTGATCATATCAAGCAGACGGTCGTAGTGGGTAATGACAATGCAACTGGTTTGGGGAGTGGCGAGTTTGTTGACGCCCTCTGCCACGATGCGCATGGCATCCACGTCAAGACCAGAGTCCGTCTCGTCGAGGATAGACAGTTTCGGTTCGAGCATAGCCATCTGGAATATCTCGTTGCGCTTCTTCTCTCCACCCGAGAATCCCTCGTTCACCGAACGGTTGGCGAGTTTGGAGTCGAGTTCGACGATTGCCCTTTTCTCGCGCATCAGTTTGAGGAAATCAGCGGCATTCATTGGTTCCTTTCCCTCATACTTGCGCTTTTCGTTGATGGCGGCACGCATGAAGTTGGTCATTGATACACCGGGAATCTCCACTGGATACTGGAACGAGAGGAACAATCCCTCGTGAGCACGGTCTTCGGGTTTCATGGCAAGAAGGTCCTTACCGTTGAACATAGCCGTACCTCCAGTCACCTCATATAATGGATTGCCCACGAGCACCGCACTGAGTGTTGACTTTCCCGAACCGTTAGGTCCCATGATGGCATGTGTCTCTCCATCCTTGATGGTGAGGTTAATGCCTTTCAATATCTCCTTATTGCCAATCTTGGCATGTAAATCCTTAACTTCTAACATAATTCCTAATTCCTCATTCCTAATTTCAATTTACCCCACTGTTCCCTCAAGCGACACGCTCAGCAACTTCTGTGCCTCGACAGCAAACTCCATCGGCAGTTTGTTGAGCACCTGCTTGGCATATCCGTTGACGATAAGTCCCACAGCCTGCTCGGTGGGAATGCCACGCTGGTTGCAGTAGAACAGTTGGTCCTCACTGATTTTGCTCGTTGTGGCCTCATGCTCCACGATGGCAGTGTCATTGTGGATGTCCATATATGGGAATGTATGCGCACCGCAGTCGCTGCCCAGGAGCAGAGAGTCGCACGACGAGTAGTTGCGGGCATTCTCGGCAGAGGCAGTAGCCCTGACAAGTCCTCGGTAGGAGTTCTGACTATGTCCGGCTGATATACCCTTAGATATGATCGTGCTCTTAGTGTTCTTTCCGATATGAATCATCTTCGTACCAGTGTCTGCCTCCTGATAGTTGTTGGTGACAGCCACACTGTAGAACTCTGCCACGGAGTTGTCGCCACGCAGCACGCACGACGGATATTTCCATGTTATGGCAGAACCTGTCTCCACCTGTGTCCACGACAACTTACTGTTGTTGCCACGGAGGTCGCCACGCTTGGTGACAAGGTTGAGCACTCCGCCCTTTCCGTTTTCATCACCCGGATACCAGTTTTGCACAGTGGAATACTTCACCTCGGCATTGTCGTTGACGATAATCTCGACGATAGCTGCATGAAGCTGGTTCTCGTCGCGCATAGGAGCCGTACATCCCTCAAGATAAGACACATACGAGTCATCGTCGGCAATGATGAGCGTGCGCTCAAACTGTCCTGTATTGCGGGCATTGATGCGGAAGTAACTGCTCAATTCCATCGGGCAGCGCACTCCCTTGGGGATATATACAAACGACCCGTCGCTGAACACGGCACTGTTGAGGGCGGCAAAGAAATTGTCACGATAGGGCACCACAGTGCCAAGATACTCCTTGACAAGGTCGGGATAATCCTTCACTGCATCACCTATCGAACAAAAGATGATGCCCTTCTCGGCAAGTTTCTCCTTGAAGGTGGTCTTCACCGACACCGAGTCCATGATAGCATCCACAGCCGTACCGCTGAGGGCAAGGCGTTCCTCAAGGGGAATACCCAGTTTGTCGAACGTCTTCATCAGTTCCGGGTCAATCTCCTTGTTCTCCTGTTTCTTTTTCTGCGCCAATGGGTCGGCATAGTAGGATATTGCCTGATAGTCGATTTCAGGCACATGTACATGCCCCCACTTCGGTTCCTTCATGGTAACCCAGTGGCGGAAAGCCTTCAGTCGGAAGTCAAGCATCCACTGGGGTTCACCCTTCTTGGCGGATATCAACCTGACTACATCCTCATTCAGACCTTTTTCTATTATTTCGGTATGCACGTCGGTGGTGAAGCCGTATTCATATTTCTGCTCCGCCACCTGACGTACAAATGCGTTTTTATCGGTCATCCCTAATCCCTAATTCCTAATTCCTAATTCCTAATCCCTAATTAAATTTAGAGTTTCTGCTCCACCTCAATCTCGGTGAATGTCTCAATGATGTCACCCTGCTGGATATCATTGTAGTTGACGAGCGAGATACCGCACTCGAAGTTGGCGGCAACCTCCTTGACATCGTCCTTATATCTCTTGAGGGCATTGATGGCACCAGTGAACACCACGATACCGTCGCGGATGAGTCGGGCCTTGTCGGTGCGGTGCACCTTTCCCTCGGTGACGAAGGCACCAGCCACCGTACCCACCTTTGAGATACGATAAACCTCGCGCACCTCCACCTGGGCAGTTGCAACCTCTTTCTTCACCTTCTCCAACATTCCCTCCATAGCAGAGTGGATATCATCGATGGCGTCATAAATCACAGAGTAGGTGTTGATTTCCACGCCCTCGCGCTCAGCCAGTCGCTTGGCATCTGCTGAAGGACGCACCTGGAATCCCACAATCATACCGTTGGCGGCAGTAGAGGCGAGCATGACGTCGTTCTCTGAAATCTGTCCCACAGCCTTCATGATCACGTTCACCTGCACCTTCTCGGTTGACATCTTGATGAACGAATCCGAAAGAGCCTCGACCGAACCCTGTGTATCGGCCTTCACCACGAGGTTGAGTTCGTGGAACTCTCCGAGAGCCACACGGTGGGCAATCTCCTCGAGCGACAGTGTTGTGGCAGTGCGCAAACTCTGCTCGCGCTGCAACTGCAAACGCTTGTTGGCGATGTCCTTAGCCTCCTGCTCAGTCTCCATGATATGGAACGAGTCGCCAGCCTGAGGTGCTCCGTTCAATCCAAGGATGATGACTGGCTCTGATGGAGCAGCCTTCTCCACGCGCTGGTTGCGCTCGTTGAACATGGCCTTGATGCGTCCCCATGCTGTTCCCGCAATCACGATGTCGCCCTGCTTGAGCGTACCGTTGCTTACGAGCACTGTTGACATATATCCACGTCCCTTGTCGAGCGATGACTCAATCACCGAACCTGTAGCCTTGCGGTTGGGGTTGGCCTTGAGGTCGAGCATCTCTGCCTCAAGCAGCACCTTTTCCATCAGTTCGTGTACTCCGATACCCTTCTTGGCGGAGATTTCCTGACACTGGTACTTACCTCCCCACTCTTCCACGAGCAGGTTCATGTTGGCGAGATCCTCACGTATCTTGTCGGGATTAGCTCCCGGTTTGTCTATCTTGTTGATGGCAAACACCATAGGTACATTGGCAGCCTGGGCATGGGCGATAGCCTCCTTGGTGGTAGGCATTATCGAGTCGTCGGCAGCGATGATGATGATGGCGATGTCGGTCACCTGAGTACCGCGGGCACGCATGGCGGTGAACGCCTCGTGACCTGGAGTATCGAGGAAGGTGATGCGTCGTCCGTCGCTCAACTTCACGTTGTATGCACCGATATGCTGTGTGATACCACCAGCCTCACCGGCAATCACATTAGTCTTGCGCACATAGTCGAGCAATGATGTCTTACCGTGGTCAACATGTCCCATGACCGTTACGATCGGGGCGCGCGGAACGAGGTCGTTCTCGTCGTCCTCGGCTTCCTGTATAGCCTCGCTCACCTCGGCACTGACGTATTCTGTAGAGAATCCAAACTCATCGGCAACGAGGTTGATGGTCTCGGCATCAAGACGCTGGTTGATAGACACCATGATACCCACGCTCATGCAGGTTCCGATGACCTTGTTGACAGGCACATTCATCATTGTGGCAAGTTCGCTGACAGTCACAAACTCGGTGAGCTTCAGTGTCTTGCTCTCTGCTGCCTGCTCCTGCATCTCCTCGTTAAGTCGTTCCTGAACGGCCTCACGCTTCTCGCGTCGATACTTGGCTCCCTTCTTGTTCTGGTTCTTGTTGGTGAGGCGAGCCAATGTCTCCTTTACCTGGCGTGCAACGTCCTCCTCATTCACCTCAATCGGTTTTGGTTGGCGATTCTTCTTGTTCTTCTTTCCGCCACCGTTATTACCGTTGTTGCCATTATTGTTGTTGTTGCCACCACCGTTATTATTGTTGTTGCCACCCTTGTTCTTCTTTTTCTTTCCGCCACCATTGTTGTTACCCTCGTTGGCGGCAGCCTCGATGTCAACACGCTCCTTATTGATGCGCTGGCGCTTCTTCTTCTCGCCATGCATCTGTGCAGCCTTTTCCTCGCGCTCCTTCTTGCGCTCCTCCTTCGACTTCTTCTTGGGACGAGTGCTCTGGTTGAGCGACGAGAGGTCGATCTTGCCAAGCACATTCACCTTCGGAGCTAGCTTCTTTTCGCTCTTGAGAGTGAATATCTTGTTGTCGCTGTCGGAAGAACCAGCACTGGCAGGAGATGTCGCTTCGGCAGACTTAGCCGGAGACTCAACGGGAGTTTCGGCAACTGGCTTCGTCGGTTTTGGCTCTGGCTTGTTGGCGGGCTCAGACTTTGGTGCTGGTTTCGGCTCAACAACTGGTTTCTGTTCAGCCGCGGGCTTAGGCTCAACAGCTGGTTTAGCATCAGCTGCTGGTTTCTGCACTGGTTTCTGCTCGGCCTTCGGAGCTACAGGCTCAACAGCAGGCTTCGGGGCAGAAGGCTGCTGGGGCTTGTTATCGGCAGACTGACTGACGGCAGCAGTCTTCTGCTCGGCATTACCGTCATGAGCAGC
>CALZMK010000082.1 GCA_945788545.1 uncultured Prevotella sp. | reverse complement strand
CCAATCAGGAGTGACAGTAAACTTGAATCCCCAAGTAGATGCGTTATCTGCTTTTGCTATATAATAGTAACCAGCAAATTTATCAGTATCTACCTCAGACATTGGGAAGAACATTCCCCATCCACCAATATCACCTACGTAATACAGCTCTTTTGATGCTTTGACAGTAGCTTTAACAACGAATGGATCAAAGTTCTTTTTTAAAGAAACAGTACCATCAGCTGTTACAACATCAACTACAGAAGTAACGGTTACATAGACATCATATTCAACCGGATTTCTTTTTTTGCCAAAAAAGCCTTCGATAATCTCTTCCAGACTTGCAACTGAAACGACACCATCAGTAGTAACCTCTATTTCTTTAGTGGCAGAAGCTCCATCAGAAAGCACTACATTATATGAATTAAGGGTTGCGACTCCTTCTTGAAGATTTGAAGCAGAAAACAATTCTACCGTTTCTGGATTCTCTTCTTCAAAATTGATTGAAGTCAGTTTGGGAGTAATTGTCCAGTCAAACTGTGCTGCTGTTTCACTTGCAGCATTGCTTTGAGGAGTTGCCCAATCATCGTAATCGCCCTTGCAGGAAACGAGTCCTGCAACTATGGCGATACTATATAATAATTTCTTAGTCATACTCAAATTATAATAAAATGTTTATCACTGTTGTTTCTTAATAATGCTGAATTCGCCTGTCATATCGTTAAACATTACGATCCATGTTCCTTCTGCCACACCGATGTTCTTTCCACCTGACGTTCCCTTACCGCATACGTTCACTTCACCGTCTGCAGTGCCATAACCCCAGTTGGTGTCCCAAGAACCAGGAATCTTGAACTTGATCTGCTCTACAGAGCCTTCGGGTACAGTAAGTTCGTAAGCCCAAACATGGTTCTCACCAGTCTTGTTTGCCGGTGTCATGTTGACGTCTGACCATTCGCAGAACGAACCAGTGATGCAAATCATGTCATATACATTAGGTGTTGCCTCGTAAGGAGTGATTGTACAGGTCTTGTCCTTGGTGTTAACAACAATCTTATAATATCCTGCAGGTTCTACCCAGATATTGCCAGCGTCTCCAGCACCATCACGGAATACTGCTGTATTAGCAGAACCACCACTCATGAAGCCATGATCCCAGTCGCCAAGGTTAGAGGGGTTAATCTTGAATCCATCGGTATTGAAATAGTTAATGAACTGGATGTCTCCCTCACCAGTAGCCTTGTCATAATTATAACCAGGAATCAGGAACATTGGCATAGTGCTTATACCAATCTTGTCGTTGCCCGTGCTCCAAGAGCCATCGCCAATGTTATTTCCGAGCAGATACCACATGATAGGATCTGCGTCACGAAGGTCGCGATAATAGGGTTTAACCTTGAGTTCCACTACATTTGAAGCCACCTCATTGAGTTTCTTGGTGCCTTCAAGAATATAGCCAAGCACACGAACAAATAGAGATTGCTCTGCTGGAGTATTATCTGCAGTCCACTTGCATATCTGAAGCAGAGAGGTGTTAATATCCGTACCAATCATCTCGCCAGAGCAAGTTTGGAAGGTATTAGGAATAACGTCGTAGTCTGCAACCGTCTCGCCACTTTCGTCAGCCAAAGCCTCGGCAACAGTTGTGTTAAACGAGTTTGTCGGTGAGATTTGAATCTCGTATGTAGCATTCACAGGAGCATTGTCTTCAGTGAATTTAGGCTGCGACCAAGTCAGCTTCAGCGTAGATGTATTCTCAAGGCTTATAGTCTGATTCAAATACGCCGGAGTGTTAAGAGCCAAACTCGTTGGCTGTATTAGCGTGGGATTTGAATCTCTGTCATCCTCACACGCTGTAAATAAGCTGGCAATGCCCACGAGCATTGTGCCAAGCAATAATGTTTTCTTCATATTGCGTATAATATTATCCGTTAAACATGTTATTCAGTCTCGTTATATCCATCAATCTGAGTAAGGTTTCTGTTGGCCTGTACCTCACTTGATGGAAGAGGATATACATTTCTGAACTCTTCGAAGCGGCCACCCTTGGCATATTCGCCATTCTGCATGGTTCCTCCCTTACCTTCCCAAGAATATGTGGCTTTATTTCCACCATACTGGTTGAAGCGGATAAGGTCAGTGCGGCGATGTCCCTCAGTATAAAGCTCACGGGCACGCTCGTCAAGTACATCATCAAGAGTGTAAGATGACTTTGTAGCGGCATTGGCACGCTTACGAATCTTATCGAGATAATCCTTTGCAGTTGCCGATCCTTCGCCATTAATGTGCATGTCGGCCTCAGCAGCTATAAGGTAAGCCTCAGCGACACGGAAGAGGAAATAATCGGTATCAACACAATATCCATCGTGGGGTGTACCGCCATTAGAGTAGTTATTGTTCCACTTCACAGTAGGAAGTCCCTGGATAAATGCGGTATTGTTCTTCAAACTTGCAGTACGCTTGTCACCATCAGCATTAGGTGTTCCACAAATAAGCAAGCGGTCGTCAATACCAAGAGCACGGATATCTTTTGCACTCTTTCCTTCAAGTTTGGTAGCATCGTCAACGAACTTCTCGATAAACGCAGGACGCAGACGCATACCGGCCCAGTTGTTGGCAGTTGTTCCTGGAGAAATTCCTATAACAGATGTCATTGTAGGATCCCAAAGGGCAGCTATCAAGAACATTGAGCCACCCCAACCCTGAGTTACAAGTCCGTCTTGCTTAAGAGGAAGCACAGCTTCGCAGCTTGCTCCGCTCGAACCATTATCGCCCATAAAGAGCAGGTCATAAGGCTTGTAGCCACGACTCTTGGCATCTGCCGACATCTTATCTTCGGTGAAGAGCGAGTATCCCGAATTGATAACTTTTTCAGCATATTCCTTAGCTTCTTTCCAATAAGGATTGTTCTGACCATCACCATTAAGATATGTACCGGCATTCAGATAGAGACGGGCGAGCAGCTGCCAAGCAGCCGCCTTGTCGGCACGACCGTAGTCGGGGTCACTATCCGTCTTTGCCTTGGGCTCAATCATGTCAGCCTCGGCAGCCTTCAGTTCATCTACAAGCCATGTAAACATATACTCCCTACCCATCTTTAAAAGTTCGGCACGAGAATAAGATTTAGTAGCATCGAAGTCCTTATGATAGGCATGTGCCTGCATTGGTGTTTCACCAGAGATTGTTGTGGTGAATGTAGGATCGCCAAAGAAGTCAAGCTCGAGGAAATAGTTATAAGCACGGATGAAACGCACTTCGGCAAGCATAGTCTTGTCTTGTGCCACCTGCAGGAAATTATTGCAGAAAGCTATATTACAAGCAAGACGGTAGTAGAGGAAACGCAAAGTCGCATTACTTGGCGAAACCTTGTTAAGACTAACTTCTTCCGCTATGCCACCATCAGACCACCAACAGATTCCTTCATCTGTTGATACTTCATTAAAGTTATATACATTACGAACAAGTGTTGACTTACCACCATCATCTATGGTAAAGTCTGCGCTACCATCAGTTCCTTCCATAATGAAACTGGCATAGCACTTGGAGTACAAACCCATAATATTTGGAGTACTCTCTGCCTTGGGATTGATATTTCCCTTGTCGAGGTCGGCCATACATGAAGTAAGGCTTGCAGAGAATATCATGGCAACAGCTGGTACCAATATATTTTTATTCTTAATTTTCATGACTTATTTCTTTTAATTAATTAGAAATTGAGGTTAAGACCAAAGAGGAATGTACGGCAGCGAGGATAAACGCTGCTTTCACGTCCTGAAGGCTGTTCGGGATCCAATCCGTCGTATTTTGTGATTGTGAACACATTTGTGCAAGAAGCATACACACGTCCTGAGACACCCTCATACTTGGCTCCCTTGAATAGGCTATCGAAAGAATAACCCAGAGTGATATTGTCACACTTGAGGAATGACGCGTTCTGAACGAAATAGTCAGACAGGGGATAGTTGTAAGATGTCCATCCGTTCTTAACTATGGCCATAGTGCTGTTTTCGTAGTATCCCTTTGAACCGTTATACAGAACAGAGGTATTCATCTTGCCCTGGACAATGTCATTGAAGACATAATTTCCGAAACTTGCACGGAAATTAGTTCCAAGGTCGAAGTTCTTGTATCCAAGCTTGATATTGAAACCTCCTGTCCATGGCGCTGCTATGTTCTTATAGAAGTAACGGTCGTTGTCGTCAATAAGTCCATCGGCATTGCGGTCAACGTAGCATCCCATAATTGGACGTCCGTCTGCATCGTAAACCTGTTGGTAAACGAAGAACGAATTAGCTGGTTCACCTACCTTGTGATAAGTCAAGTTCATGTTCTGACCTACTTGCATTCCAGCTTCAATCTTATCGCGTCCACCATAAAGTTCTGTCACCTTATTCTTGTTATAAGCAGCATTCATACCCAATTCGAAGAACCAGTCCTTTGACTGGATAATCTTTCCGTTAATCGAGAACTCAAAACCGGTATTGTCAACCTCTCCAGCATTCAGCCACATAGTATTGTCGAAATTCATGCCAGCAGGTATAGTCGGTCTGCAGAGCAGGTCTGTTGTCTTACGCTTATAAACGTCCAAAGACATGGTAAGACGCTGATTCCACATTCCAAAATCAAGACCCACGTTGTAAGTAGTAGTGGTTTCCCATGTCAAATCCTCGTTATATGTAAGAGGTCTCCACAATGTTCCGTCATTACCAGATCCAATAGGATAAGTATAATGATTGTTTGAACCGTGAACGTAAGTAGGAGTATAATATTCCATACCAGTATCCTGCTGACCTGTCTGACCCCAACTTAGTCTCAATTTCAAATCACTTATACTCTTAACATCTTTCAAGAATGGTTCTGAATTAATCTTCCATGCAAAAGCAGCAGACGGGAAGAATCCCCAGCGATGACCATCTGCAAAACGGCTTGAACCATCATAACGAGCTGAAACAGTAAGAAGATAACGATCAAGGAATGAGTAATTCATACGACCGAGCCAGCTAACAAGAATTACCTGTCCTTTCCAGTAGTCATTAGTATCACTCTTAATCTTTCCTGCTAAAGAATTGCCATCATCATCCGTTCCTTCATAAGTATTTGGATAATAGCTCTTGTTCCAGCTGTCGCCCCAATATTTCATTCGACTATATTCATAACCAGCCATAATATCAAAATGATGATCCTTATTGAAATCCTTCATATACTGGGCATATGCTGTTGCCTGGAGGTTGTATCTCTTTTCCTGGTTCTCACCTATACCTCCATAATAGAAGCCATATGTTGACTGTGGAAGGTTATTTGTATGTTCAGCACCATAGGAATATTGGCCTGCAAGATTCATATGAAGATGGAGATCCTCAAAACCATGAATCTTATAGTCAGCCTCAAAGTTACCAAGCAATATGTGGGCATTTCTGTTGAAGGTATAGTTTTCAACAAGCTCAACGGGGTTCTTGGGAGCATCGTCATTGCGTGCGTATGGGAATGTCGGGTCATATTCCGACACTGGCTTTGTCCACTGCCAATAGCCTCCCCAGTTCTTAAATTTCTCGTCGGTGCTTGTCACTGGACGAGTCGGGTCCATCTTTGTAGCCTGTCCAATGGCTTCCTGACCTCCAGGAGTGGTCTTTGAATAAGAGTATTTGGCATTGACATTGATATTCAAATGATCTTTGAACAATGAAGGATTGGCTGTAAAGCCTGCGGTAAAACGGCTATAATCCGAACCTTTGAGAATACCTTGCTGGTTGGTATAGCCAACGCTCACACGATAAGGCATTGCCCATTTTGTATTGCCTACGCCACCTGAAACACTGATATTGTGGTCATGGCTAACACCACCACGGAAAATCTCGTCTTGCCAGTCGGTGTCGTATGTTCCGGCAGCTACGTTAGGTGTTCCATCTTCATTAAACTGCTTCCAACCGAGATTATTCCATGCCGAAGAACCCTCACCATAGTAATCTTTGATGAAAGAAACATATTCTCCTGCATTCATCACATCAAGTTTCTTGGCTACAGTACTTACAGATACGTTTCCGTTATAGCTTATCTTTGGTGACTGGTTGCGACGTCCTCTCTTAGTTGTGATAATAATTACACCATTTGAACCACGGCTACCATAGATTGCTGTTGCAGATGCATCTTTCAAAACAGTGAAACTTTCGATGTCATTAGGATTCACAAGTGCCAAAGGATTACTTACACCTTTCTGGTCACTTGTCATCTGCATTCCATCAATCACAATAAGAGGTTCGTTGCTTGCGTTGAGTGAAGCGCCACCACGGATACGAATCTGTGCACCTCCACCTGGTTCACCTGTTGAAGAATTGATGTTCACACCTGCCACCTTACCTTGGAGCATGTCTTGTGCAGTTGTAACCATTCCATGATTTTTATCATCTGGCTTAATCGCAATTACCGAACCGGTAAGGTCGTTTTTCTTAGCGACACCATAACCGATGACCACGACGTTCTCGAGCATCTGTGAGTCATCCTTAAGAACAACCACTACATTGGCGGCAGCCTTCACGTTGGCGGGTTGGTAGCCGATGTAAGTGACATTGAGAGTAGCTCCCTCGGGAGCCTTGAGAGTGAAGTTACCGTCGAAATCACTGACAGTACCTCCTTGCTGACCTGCAACACGGATGGTTGCACCGATGACCGGTTCGCCTGCGGAGTCCTTTACATGTCCTTTGACTGTAATCTGGGCGTAGGCA
>CALZMK010000081.1 GCA_945788545.1 uncultured Prevotella sp. | reverse complement strand
AACTCGGGCATCGACGTGCCAAGAGCCACGACAGTGAGACCAATAACAATCTGGGGAACCCCAAGTCTTGAAGCTATCCCGACAGAACCCTCTGTAAGGCGGTCGGCTCCCCAAAGCACTACTGCGACTCCTACTATTATAAGAAGAATATCAATAACAATTTCCATGATTTTTAAATGATAAATATGCCGCAAAGGTACGAAGTATATTCGAAAACACAAAAAAAAGTAACGTTTTTTATAAATATTATTTGGTGATATCGCATTTTTTCTGTAATTTTGCAGCGTTTATTCAAACGAAATGACATTATCAACCTATAGCAGAGAGAATTTAACATGTTGAAAATAGTCGAAACATACGCCAAGAGATCGATGGCTGTTATGATAACTGCTATCATCTTCGTTCTTGCAACAAATGCGAGAGCGGAGGAATTCGACTATGTCTCTGCCATGAAAAAGGCGGAAAAAGAAATCAACGCAAAGAATTATATCCAAGCATTCAATACTATCAAGGAAATCGGGAAAAACGCATACCACCAGAACAACCCCTATGGAAAATATCTTTTCCGAAATGCGACAGCAAAACTCTATTTTGACCAAGGCGACAATGCCATGGCTGAAAAAAACTACAGAATGGCCATCGAAACGGCCGAGAGCTCATTGCCAAATATCGACACAGGAGACGACTATCTGGGATTAGCGAGATGTCTCGACAAACTGACGAGAAGAAGCGAAGGAATTGATTTGCTCAATAAAGGAATTAATAAGGTGAATACCGACAAAAGCAGAGCCCAACTGTATGTGCAGTTGGGCAAGATGCTCTATTGGGAAAAAAGATACGACGACTATATCAACAACTATAACAATGCAAAAAAATATTTCGGTAGGGAAATAAACAGCGACCAATCCTCTTTTATGACTGTGATAAAGGAATTAATCTCTGGCAACACCGAACAGGCAGAAAAAGAGGCCATGAGCATCAAAAACTGGGAAAACCGCAACGGGGCCCTTCGCGAAGTGTATGTGGCAACGGGCAACTATCGCAAGGCATATTCCATCTTTCTTGAAAGAGCCAGCCGACTGGAGGCAAAGGCATTGGACGAGGGCGAGTCGTATCACATCGCCGAGATGGATGCCGACATCATCAAAAGCAATCTGAAACTGTCGCGCCTGAAACTTGAATACGACATGGCACAACAGAAAATAAAGATGACAAAAGAACAGAAACTGCTTGACGCCTCGAAGCATGAGAACATAAAGATAAAACTTGCCAACGACTCACAGCTCATTGCAAAGATGAGGGCTGACAGTCTTGTTAACAGTGCTGAAGCGGAAGAAAGGGATGCCCAATACCAAATGCTCTTGGCAATGGGCAAAAGACATCGCATAACCATGTATTTCGGTATTGCTCTTTTCGTATTGGTATTTGCATACGGAGTATTTGCATGGTTCAGCAACAAGATGGTGATAAGACGACTGAAGAAGAAACAACAACTTCTGACCGAGGCTCTCGACAAGGCTCAAGAAACAGAAAGGATGAAAACTGCGTTTGTGGATAATCTCGGATATGAGGTTAAGACCCCCATGAACAAAATTCTCGGTTTGGTGGAGAATGCCCTCTCAAGAATTGAAGAACTGTCGGGAGAGGAAAAGGAACAGATTGAAAATGAAATAACCAAAACAGCTGACGGACTCACAGCCACCCTAAACGACGTGCTTAAGAACTCACTCGCCGAGAGCGGGAAAAAGTTGTCGATGATTATCGTTGTCATGATGACAATCGCGACATCAATGATTTCTAATCACGCTTCGGCTCAAACTGTAAGTGACAAACTTGACAAAGCACTCTTTCCACTATATCAGAAAGCTCAGAACAACCGCGACTTGCCCGAGGGACTTAATTATGCAAAAGAACTGTATTCTCAGGGCGAAAAGAAAAATGACAAGTATGCACAGTGCGTTGCTGTAAACGTGATGTTGCAGCACTATGTACTCAATGACAACTTCGAGATGATAAAGACCACAGCCAAACAGTTGCGTGAAATGGCTAAAGCTTGTGGTGACAAACAGATGTATTATCTCTCATATTCAAATGAAATCAACGGATATCTCAACAAGCACCAGTCGCTGACTGCACAAAAACTGGCAAACGAACTGATGAATGAATCAAAAGAGAAGAAGGACCGTATGGGACAATATGTGGCGACAAAGACCCTTGGCGACGTGCAGAGAGTGAGGAGATTCTATAAGAATGCCATACATCTGTATCTTGACGCATACGTGATATACCTAAAAAACCAGTTAAACAGCGACCCCACCTCAATGCTCATCAATCTATGCAAATTGTATAGGCAAGAAGGTGAATATGACGAAGCCTCACATTATCTGAATGAGGCCGAGAGACATTGCAGAATATTGCGCAGCCATTATAGAATAAATATTGAAAGAGCCCGACTTGCCTTTGAAACAAACAACAAACCAGAATTTATGCGTCTTTACTCTGAAATAAGGAAGATGAAGTCGGAAAACGGTTTTAGATACCCATACGAGGAAAGGTTGCTTGAAATGATGAGCATGCTATTCGACGGCAAGCGAAGCGAAGCACTGGAAAGGGCAAAGCAAGAACTTACCGACGAAGGATACCTGCGCCTTGCCGAACAGGATTGTGCGCACAATGGAGAGTGGAAAGATGCCTGCGAGATATTCCAGGGGGAGGTGGTGCTATATCGTAACAAGATGAAAGCAGTATTTGAGGCCGACCGTAAGGAAATGAGCGACATTGCCGGCAATAATCTTCTTGAAGCAAAGAATATTGAAATGAAACTGGCATCTGCCAATCTCAGCATCGAACAGCTGAGACAACAAAACGAACTGGCAAGATTCCAACAGGATCGGCATAAACTGATGATGGACAACAATGCATTGCTGATCAATCGCATGAAGTCGGAACAGAAACTTGCAAGTGCCAAAGGCAAAAGTAAGGAAGCCGTGATGAAAATGCAAAAGGAACAGTCGGAACTCAACAGGCGCTTTTCCTTGCTGTCTATTGTATTGGCCATCGTCGTGACATTATTCCTTGCGTCGTATCTATGGCATAGCCATAAGAGCAAAAAGCGCCTCAGAGAAAAAAATGAGGAATTGAATGCTGCCATACGTAAGGCTCAGGAGTCGGAAAAGATGAAGAGCACATTCATCCAGAACATGAGCCATGAGATACGCACTCCACTAAATGCCATCGTGGGATTCTCAAAACTTCTTCTTTCTGACAGTAACGAACTGGCCAGCGAGGAGAAGGAGGAATTTATCAACATTATCAGGCGCAATGAAGATCTGCTGAAACAACTCATCGACGATGTCATGTCACTTCACGACTTGCATAGCGGCGAATATAAAATGAGCTACTCCTTGGTGTCGGCTAACAAATTATGCCACACATCCATCGAGACTGTGAAACACAGGGCAAAGCCAGATGTACCTATCATCTTCACCACAAATGTGGAAGACGATTTCACTTTCATCACCGATGGCATGAGAGCGGCACAGGTGATCATCAACTTTCTCACTAATGCCATAAAATACACCGAGGAAGGTAATATCAAAGTTGATTGTTCGTATGATTCCTCAAATCACATGTTGACTATATCTGTTGCCGACACTGGTTGCGGAATACCAAAGAACAAACAGCAGGAGATATTCGAGCGATTTGCTAAGCTCGACTCCTTCCACCAAGGCACAGGTCTTGGACTGAATATCTGTCATGTGATATCACAAAGACTGGGAGGAAAGGTAGGAATCGACCCTGATTATGACAAGGGAGCCCGCTTCTTCCTTACATTACCAGTGAAGGATGCGGAATAATTATTTCCTACCGAAGTCGGCAGGAACCTCACCCCATTTTTTTGTTTCCCACTTTAAGAGTGGATTCTTGATTACATGAGTCCTCAGCCAATTCTCTGCACGCGCCACTACTTGATATAGGTACTCGGTGTCGGGCGTGCGTTCAAGGGTTGTCTTGCATTTTTTCTTATTCACCCATAATATGGCATTATAGCTATCCGAATAGATGGTCTTTGATGTATCACCCTGTTTGTCGAGAAGAGCCAAAGCATGTACTATGGCAAGAAACTCACCTATGTTATTTGTTCCATGCACCGGACCGAAATGAAATACCTGCGCACCAGTAGCAAGATCGATACACTGGTATTCCATCGGACCAGGATTGCCTGAACATGCTGCATCCACAGCCCATGCGTTTGCCGTCACCTCCATAGGCAACGGCAACACTGTATCGTGGCGATAATCAGGCGGATTCTGCATAAAACTCTTAATTCTTAACTTTAATTCTTAACTTTTAATTCTTAATCATTAAGTTACATTCTCTCCGGCACCTCAATTCCGAGCAGAGCCATACCATTGCTAATCACCTTTGCAACATTTGCAGCTATTCTCAGTCGCACGGCACGCTTTTGGGCGTCTTCCTCCTTCAGGATACTGAAGTCGTGATAGAACTGATTAAACTCCTTGGTGAGTTCGTAGCAGTAGTTGGCAATACCACTGGGACTATAATCCTTACCAGCCTGCTCAACGGCAGAGGCATAGTCGCTCATCTTCTGAATAAGGTCAATCTCCTTCTGACTGAGCTCTGCTGTCAATTCGCCTTCTACGTCTTCAAGGTCGGCAGCCTTTCTCATGATAGAGCGAATACGGGCGTATGTATATTGAATAAACGGACCAGTATTACCATTGAAATCAATCGACTCCTCTGGATTGAAGAGCATATTCTTGCGTGCATCCACCTTAAGGATGAAATACTTAAGCGCTCCCAATCCCACAACGCGAGCAATCTCACTGCGCTCCTCGTCGGTCATGTCGGCAAACTTGCCCAGTTCCTCACTTGTCTTCTTTGCATCGGCAATCATCGTCGCAATAAGGTCGTCGGCATCAACCACAGTTCCCTCGCGGCTCTTCATCTTACCGTTAGGCAATTCCACCATACCATAGGAGAAATGCACAAGTTCCTTACCCCACTTGAATCCAAGTCGGTCGAGCAATATGGAAAGCACCTGAAAATGATAGTTCTGTTCGTTACCCACAACGTATATCATCTTGTCGATGGGATAATCCTTGAAGCGCATCTCTGCTGTACCGATGTCCTGAGTCATATACACAGATGTGCCGTCGGAGCGCAACAGCAACTTTTGGTCAAGTCCCTCGTTGGTCAGGTCTGCCCAAACGCTGTTGTCCTCATGACGCTCAAAGAGCCCCTTGGCGAGTCCTTCCTCCACCTTGGCCTTACCCTTGAGATAGGTCTGCGACTCATAGTATATTTTGTCGAAACCGACACCGAGAGCCTTATAGGTCTCGTCGAATCCGGCATACACCCAGTTATTCATCTTCTCCCATAGGGCACGCACCTCAGGGTCGTTCTGCTCCCACTTCACCAGCATCTCATGTGCTTCCTTGATGAGCGGAGCTTCCTCCTTGGCCTTCTTCTCGGCCTCTTCCTCACCCATTCCTTCGCTTAGATATTGAGCTGTGAGCTGCTTAACCTCCTCGCGATAGTGCTTATCAAATGCCACATAATAGTCGCCTATAAGATGGTCGCCCTTCTTGCCACTCGTCTCTGGAGTCTCGCCATTGCCGTATTTCAGCCATGCAAGCATCGACTTGCAGATGTGAATACCACGGTCGTTCACGATATTTGTCTTCACCACCTTATTTCCATTGGCCTCCATAATCTTGGCAAGCGACCATCCAAGCAGGTTGTTGCGCACATGACCCAGGTGAAGAGGTTTGTTGGTATTTGGAGAAGAATACTCAATCATCACTAATGGCGAGTTATCGTCAGCCTTCTTCTCACCATACTTCGGGTCGGCATCGATGTCGGCAAGAAGCTGTAGCCATGCCGACTGAGCAATTACGAGGTTGAGGAATCCCTTAACGACATTGAACGATGCCACAGCCTTGCAGTTATCCACCAAATATTGTCCTATCTCCTGTGCCGTGTCCTCGGGCTTTTTCTTTGAAATCTTGAGAAATGGGAACACAACGAGTGTGAGATTGCCCTCAAACTCCTGCTTGGTCTTTTGGATCTGCACCATCTTCGGAGCAACCTCCTGGCCATAGAGGGCTTTTATAGCCTCAACGACCGAACTGCTTATAATGCTTTCAATTTTCATGTTTCTTATCTGAATGCTATACCTTAATAATATATCTAATGTTTTCGGGGTGCAAAGGTACAACAATTCGGTGTAAAAACAAAAAAAAAACCGATTATTTTCAAATAATAAGGCATAATAGCACTCAAAGTAGGTTAAAAACTTAAAAAAAAACCACTTATGTTTGGAAAAATCAAAATAATGTCATATCTTTGCACTCGCAAATGAGGCAGACACTGCTTTTTACCATGCCGCAATGGTGGAATTGGTAGACACGAGGGACTTAAAATCCCTTGGCCAGTGATGGCTGTGCGGGTTCGAGTCCCGCTCGCGGCACGATGAGATATCATTGAAAACGTATATATACTAATTATTTTTATAGAAATGCAGAAGAAACATCTTTTCTTGTTGTCGGCAGCATCAATTATGCTTCTGACATCGTGCTCTGGAAAGCTTGGAGCACTTTCAGCGGACAATTTTAGTGTAGTACCCAATCCGCTTGAGTCAAACGGCGGCAATGTATCTGCTACCATCAATGGTATGTTCC
>CALZMK010000080.1 GCA_945788545.1 uncultured Prevotella sp. | reverse complement strand
TTTGCCATAGACGACATATTTGGGCAAAAGCACTTATCGGCGACTTACGGGCAAATACCAAAAAGACCTCACGAAAATGATACAAAGAAGGCGTGCGCCTTCCTTATCATTATCGTGAGGCCCTAGGAATTGCCCATAACACCTGATAAGTAATGCCCACGCCTATGAGGCGCAGACATCAACAACTTATCCTTCGGTGTTATTATCATTGAAATTTCCTAGGTTTCACGATAAACCGAATAACTGCTAATGCTGTTATTAATATTATTTCCACAAAATGGTCGCAGCCCTACACTTAGGACATACAACTCGGGTGCAAAATTACAAATAAAAAATGAAAGGACAAAGAAAAAGGGAGAAAACTTTGCGTCTTGCTCCCTTGATATTGTGAATTACAATAATAATTATTTCAGAAGACCTTTGTCACGGAGAGATTTCAACAAATTATAAATGGTGGATTTCTTTCTGCCAATTTTCTCGCACAACTCATCAATTGTAGGTTTTGCATCCATAGACATAAGTTCTATGACCTGCTGCTCTAAGTCAGAAAGCTCAGGATGATTATCAGAATACCCTTTCCTTATAAGAATGATATTGAACATACCTTCGGTTTCGTATTGAGGCTCGGACAATCCTGCTTCCAGCATAAGTTCTCGCATTCTGCCTATACCGGAACCGACATGCTCTACTAAGTTCATTCGCATGAATAGACTGAAAATGTATGGATTGCGAGAAAGACTCTTTCTGCCGAAATGCTTTGCGACCAATGGAAGCAGTCCTCCCGGGTTTGTTATCTCAATCCTATCATCATACATCTCTACATTGGTGAAGGCTCCCTGCTCATAATAATCTCTATGGGCAAGGGCGTTTATCAATGCTTCGCGGAATACATCAAGAGGCATTTCCCACTTCTCTGTTCGCGCCCCAATACCTTTGATTTCATATTCTAGATTCAATTTATCCTGAAGCCAACTAAGAGCTTGTTCATATTGGGCTACAAGCGGTCCCCCAAATGTCTTGTCGTCAATGATATGCAGCTTGTCTGTTCCTTTGAACTGGGTGCATCTGACAACTGCATGAAAGAAAAGAGTCTCAGGATGCTTGTCAAAAAACAATATGGCGCCACGCTTTACATCGCCATTCTCGGTAAATGCCTGCAGGTTTTCAAGCAGCAGCTCGTCATCTACATTATTGGATATATGAGCCTCACGCCTAAAGGCTTTCAATACGTCTGTATCCAAATGATCATAGATGTTGTAATTTCTGTTTGGTATAGAGTCATAGTATATCTTCTCCGCTTGCTGGAATAATTCGCGTATTTCTTCCACATTCGTGAGTTTCTGACTGTTGGCGCCTTCTCTAACGAATACACAGCCACCAAAGAAATATGGAACATGTCTTCCGGCTGGAACTTCAACTACCCAAATTTTCACTCCATCCACATCCACTGGGTATAGTTCGCAATGAAGTGCTGGAGAAATCTCACCGATAGAGCCTTGGATTGCAGACCGTTTAGTATTATCTATGGTAGTACCCTTAATTGTTCCGCGGTCATCTATACCAATAAGCACATAGCCTCCTGCTGCATTTGCAAAACTACACACTTCTTCCGTAATATCACGCACTTTCTGAGGTACTGCAACCTTGAAATCCACATTGAAGGATTCTCCACGTTCTGCCATTATTTTTATGTCTTCTGCTGTAATCATAAAACTGGTGTTTTTAAAAATACTCTGCAAATTTACGCACTTTCCATTGGAATTCCAATATTATTATTGGAAATTTCCAATGGTTTAATGTTTTTTATTGGAAATTACAATATAACAATACTTTATTGATAAGTATCTTATACGTTTTTTGGAGGCTAATACATATCGAAAGGACAAAGAAAAAGGGAGAAAAACTTGCAATTTCTCTCCCTAAAAATAGTTTTTATATATTATTGATCCTCAACATCTGTTAGGCATGGTATGCTTGCTTGTAATCTGGCAAGGTCTTAATGAAATTTTTTGGTAAAGAACCTTGGTGATGATACAAGTCGTGCTTCTTTATTACGTTTGAAAGGTCATCTGCCTTCGTTTTATATGTATATCGGATAATTCGCCAATTTGAATTGGCAAATTTGCCTATAGTTCATTCCTAAAGGATTTTCATTAAATAAAGAATAATCATTAGTAGGACAATGGATATCCTTATTTGTCCACGAAAGTGTTAAAATAGTGTTTCGTGGACGATTAGTGTGCGCTTATTTGTCCACGAAAGTGTTAAAATAGTGTTTCGTGGACAAATAAGCAATAAAATAATTTGGTGGAATGAAATGTTTTTTATATCTTTGCAGCGCATAACATATTCATTTCAAGACTAATATGGAAAAGATTATCGGCAGAAAACGAGAACAAGAGGAACTCATGCGTATATATCACCGCAAGAGTGCCCAGTTTGTGGCAATATATGGAAGAAGACGAGTGGGCAAGACATACCTTGTAAGAGAATTATTTAAGGATGACTTTGCATTCTATCACACGGGAGTGTCACCCGTTGAGTTGAGCGGAGTAAATATTCTTGCAGCCCAACTGTCGGCATTCTCTTCCACCCTGCGTCGTTATGGTTCTGAACATGACAAACAGCCTACCGACTGGATGGAGGCATTTGACATGCTCATCAATCTACTTGCCTCGAAGTCAAAGGACAAAAGACAAGTGGTGTTCATCGACGAAATGCCATGGATGGACACCCCACGCTCTGGTTTTATAACTGCCTTTGAGCATTTCTGGAACGGATGGGCTGCCGGACAAGACAACCTGATGCTGATAGTGTGCGGTTCAGCTTCTTCATGGATTTCCGACAATCTCATTAATTCCTACGGTGGTTTATACGACCGTGTGACATGCGAGATACAACTGTCCCCCTTTACCCTTGCTGAGACCGAGGCACTGCTACGCTATCAGGAAGTCACAATGAGCCGTTATGACATTATACAATTATATATGGCAGTTGGTGGCATACCGATGTATCTCAGTTATGTTACTCCGGGACAAAGTCTTGCACAAACAATCGACCAACTGTTCTTTGCCCACAAGGCAAAACTAAAGGACGAATATGACCGTCTCTTCAACTCTATATTCAACAAACCAGAGAAATACCGCCAGGTGGTCACCCTTTTGGCAGGAAGACAGAAGGGATATTCTCGTGACGAGATCATCCGCTTGTCATCAATCGACTCAGGAGCTGGTCTGTCGCAGATATTAAAGACACTTGAGGCATGCGACTTTATTGAATACTACAAACCTTTTGAGAACAACCGACGCCAAATGATGTATAGGCTCACCGACCCGTTTTGCCTTTTCTATCTGGCAAATGTAAACGGCAATTCACGTAGTGAAACATATTGGCGAGACAATGAGAACCTTCCGTCGCTCTCTACATGGCGTGGACGTGCTTTCGAAAATCTGTGTCTTTTACATCTCAAGCAGATAAAGCGTGCATTGGGAATTGAGGGTGTTGCTTGTGATGCTTCAGCATGGACAATGCGCGGTACTGAGGACGAAAGCGGAATGCAGATTGACCTTATTCTCGATCGCAACGACCGTGTGGTGAATCTCTGTGAGATGAAATTTGTAAATACATCATTTTCGGTTGATGCCCAATACGAACAAGTATTACGCCATCGCCTCAACTGGATGTCAACACATGTTGGCAAGCGCAAGAATGTGCAGATGACACTCGTCACCACCTATGGTCTGACATACGGTATGCACAGCGGTGTCTTTCAATCCACAGTCACCATGGACGACTTGTTTGTGTGATAATAAAGTAGTCTTTGTCTCAGTTGTTTCACAACAGAAGTAAAGCTTAAACATCTATATTATGGTTAATTGTTCTTAAATCATTATTGATAGAGTGAAAAAAGTACACTTAATATTACAATAATATAAGATTATTTTGTAATTTTGCCGCGAATTATAACTAAAACAAACAAAAAAATGAGAAAATTATTAATGCTATCATTGCTTGCGATGATTTCACTCGTCGTGAAAGCAGGTGAAAACGATTTATGTTGGGACTACACAAATGCAAACATTCCAACATCGGGTCCCGACAATGGACTTTATTATGGAGCTTACGTAAATGATGCTGCAGGCACAAACCTCGGTCTTCATGGCGTGAAGCTCAACTCTAGTGGTTATGCTTACTTCGAAAAGGCTCCCGTGGCTGGTAAACTGAAGCTCGTTATCAGCAATCGTAAGACTACAAGTGAGTTCAAGGTGGACATCTATCACGGCTCTTTGGTAGATGGCACTCCTCAAAAGGGAGAACTTATCGCGACATCGCCAGCAGCTTGTGGTCCGGAGGAAGTTACAGTAGAACTCGACGAGACTGTTACGGGCGTGTATATCTGCCGCAACACTGGTTCAGAAGGTGTGCTCTGCAAAGTGCAGTTTGTTGAGAGCATTCCCCGCACATTCAAGGACTTTGAGCTTAACTTCGTGAAATGCAGCGAACTGCCTGCTGCTCCCGAAGGTGTGACAGAACTGAAGGGAACTCCCCGTGGTGACGACCATGGACTCGACAACTTCGAAATGACTCTAAATGTTGACGGTCCTGTAAAGTTCTCCATTGGCGGATGCCGGTATAGCAATACCAAGGCAGCAGTGAAGAATGGCGAGACAGTTCTTGCTGAGATAGATGTCAAGACGGCCAAATGCTATCATGAAGACGGCAGCGTTGCCACATGGACATATAACTCTATGGAACCAGCCACACTCACCGTAGTGGGCGGACAATATACTCCTTATATTAAGGTGGAGGCTTGCGATTATGTTGAAGACGTGAAGATAACTTATTACGACCAAAACGGCAACAAGCTCGGCGAGGAGACTGTTAAACCGGGCTCTGCCTTCACCGCTCCTGACTATTCCATCAACGTACCCGAAGGCATGGCTTTCCGCGGATGGTTCACCAATGCAGGTATGAAAGTTGTGGAAGGACAGAAGATTGATGCCGACACCAAGCTCACTGCCAAGGTGACTGCCATCGAGAAGGCTGAGGCAGGAACTCACTACGACTACGACCTTACCAAAGCTTCGTGGTATCAGGAAGACCACGAACTGATAAGCATCGAAGGAAGTTACTACAACAATCATGGTTGGACGGGCTCTGCTGTAAGCCTCCAGGTGTCAGGCCGTGCAGTAGTAATCGTGAAGAACTGCCAATATTCAGGTGAACAGACAGTAACTGTGACCGATGCTAACGGAAAAGAGATTACCACATTCCAGGGCAAGGCTGAAGCTGACGGCGGTGCCGTTTCGTTCAACTACGACGGCGAGCCTACAACCCTCACCATCACCTATCCTTCTACTGCCTATATCCACGGTGTGGAGGTATATAACGTGGAGAACTTTGTAAGCAAGGATGAGACCACTGGCTACACCATCATCTCAGCCAACGACGTGTCGAGCCTTATGCTTGCCATCAAGTCAGCACAGGAAGGCGACAAGATCTTCCTCCCCAACGGAACATACGACTTCGGCGAGACTGTTTTGACTCAAATATCTGCCAACAACCTCTCCATCATCGGACAGTCGGCTGACGGTGTCATCATTAAGAACGCTCCCGACATCAAGGTGGAAGGCCTCGGCAGTGCCGACCTCTTCCAGAACACCTCAACAGGACTCTATATGCAGGACCTCACACTGCAGAACGACCTCGACTACTACAAGGCCGGAACTGGTCGCGCTCCAGTGCTCCAGGACAAGGGTACACAGACCATCATGAAGAACGTGAACATGCGCTCATATCAGGACACCTACTATTCAAAGCAAGGTGACTATTACTTCGAAGGCGGTATTATCCAGGGTACTGTCGATTACATCTGTGGTGACGGTAATGCATACTTCAACGGTGTGACACTGCTTAACAAGAGTCGATCGGCAACTGAGACTTCTGGCGAATGCACCATTACAGCCGCTAACACGTCAACAGACAAGAATGGATATGTATTCAACGGCTGCACTATCGAGACCGAGAGCAAGACCTTCAACCTCGGTCGCTCATGGGGCACAGCTAAGACAACATACCTCAACACCACCATCAAGAGCGGAAAGCTTATCGACACCCGTTGGACAGTTAAGGGCATGAACTCAGCTCCTGTTTCTTATAAAGAATACAACACTGTCGATCTTTCTGGAAATGGTATGAATACTCCAACATCAAATATCATAGAGTTCACCCACTCTACCGGTAATAACAAGATGGAGACCATCCTCACCGAGGAAGAGGCAAAGGAATATACCCTCGACAAGTTCTTCACCAACTGGGATCCTGCTTCGATTGCCGCACAGGCCACTGTAGAGACAGGAGAGCTAAAGATTGATGCCGAGGCATTCTATCTCATAGAGAACAACGGTGAGTTTATTGCCATCGTAAAAGGTTCTGATATATCTACATATACCACAGGCACTGTACGCAAAGCCAATGCCCGTGGCGGTTTCGGTGAGCCTATAGATATTTCTAATGTATCAGCCATCGGGTGCATATATGCAGTAGATACAGAAGGTCGCACCCCCGTCATCCACGACGTTCTCGGTCGCCGTCTTTCCAGTCTTAAGAAAGGCATTAACATTGTCAATGGCATTAAAATAGTTAAGTAATTTAATATCTTTATATGATAAGAGGTGATGATGATTATCGTCACCTCTTATTTTGTTTAAATGTTAAAGTAATTTAAAGTCGAAGAAAGTCTTGACTCGTACCTTAGGGCATGCATTAACTTTGCAAA
>CALZMK010000079.1 GCA_945788545.1 uncultured Prevotella sp. | reverse complement strand
TTGAATTTGCCGATTTCGTTCCACTTGATGGTATCGGAGGCATTATAGTGAAGGGTACTACGCTAAAGCCTCGCGAGGGTAACGACTATCCGCGTATGGCTGAGACTCCGATGGGAATGCTCAACTGTGTAGGACTGCAAAACAAGGGCGTGGATTATTTCTGCGAGCATATCTATCCCGAGATTAAGGACATCGACACCAATATGATTGTTAATGTCAGCGGGTCGTCGCCCGAGGATTATGCCGAGTGTGCCGCCCGCATTGATGCTTTGGATAATATTCCAGCTATCGAGCTAAATATTTCCTGCCCTAATGTAAAGGATGGCGGTATGGCTTTTGGCGTGACATGTGCCGGAGCTGCAAGTGTGGTGAAGGCTGTTCGCCAGAGTTATCACAAGACACTTATTGTGAAACTCTCGCCCAATGTCACCGATATCACCGAGATTGCCCGTGCCGTAGAAGCTGAGGGAGCCGACAGTGTATCACTTATCAACACGTTGATGGGAACATCTATCGACATCGAGAAGCGCTGCCGCCGACTGAGTATTGGAACAGGAGGACTGAGTGGTCCTGCCGTCAAACCAGTTGCCGTGAGAATGGTATGGCAGGTGTCGAGGGCTGTGAAGATTCCTGTTATCGGTCTGGGTGGTATAATGACTGCCGAGGATGCCATTGAGTTTATGATGGCAGGTGCCACAGCTATTGAGATTGGAACAGCCAACTTTATCGACCCCACAGTGACAATCAAGGTGCGCGACGGCATCAATGCATGGCTCGATGCACATGGTTGCAAGTCGGTGGAAGAGATTATTGGAGTGGCGGAATAATCGCTTCGCGAAATTAAAGAATTATAAAATTAAAGAATTAAAGAACAAAATACATTATATATAAATATTATGAGCAACAAGTACATTGCCGTGAGCTATAAGCTCTACACGGTGGAAAATGGAGAGAGAGAATTCGTAGAGGAAGCAACAGCAGAGCGTCCTTTTCAGTTTTTAAGTGGATTTGGCGTTACTCTCGAGGAGTTTGAGAAGCAGATTGTAGGTCTTGAGGCTGGTGCCGACTTTGAGTTTGAGCTCGACAAGGACAAGGCATACGGCGATCGTGAGGCTGCACGCATCCTCGACCTCGAACGCGAGATGTTCTGCATCAACGGACATTTCGACCATGAGAATATCTTCAAGGATGCTATCGTGCCCTTGCAGAATGAGGATGGCAACCGTTTCTACGGACGTGTTCTTGAGATTACCGACGACAAGGTGAAGATGGACCTCAATCACCCTCTTTCTGGTAAGACCCTCTGCTTCTCGGGAAAGGTTCTTGAGAGTCGTGAGGCTACAAAGGACGAGATACAGGGCTTTATCAATCGCCTGAGCGGTGAGGGCTGCGGTTGCGGATGTGGTGACTGTGGAGGTGACTGCGATTGCGGAGGCGATCACTGCGACTGTGATGGCGATCACCACGATCATCACTGTGGATGCGGATGCCATTAATAAAAGATTAAAGTATTAAAAGATTAAAGAATTAAAGTAATTAAAAGAATATAATATTAAAGGTATATTATGCGTAATACTTACGGTAATATCTTTACGCTCACATCGTTTGGCGAGAGTCATGGCGAGGCTGTGGGAGGAGTGGTTGACGGAATGCCTGCTGGCATAGATATCGACCTCGATTTCATACAGTCGGAACTCGACCGACGTCGTCCAGGACAGAGCGCAATAACCACAAGCCGCAAGGAGGCTGACAAAGTGGAACTGCTCAGTGGAGTCTTTGAGGGAAAATCCACAGGCTGTCCCATAGGCTTTGTCGTGCGCAACACCAATCAGCACTCTCAGGATTATGAGAACATGCGCAATGTGTTCCGTCCCTCGCATGCCGACTATACCTATACCTCCAAATATGGAGAGCGTGACCATAGGGGAGGCGGACGCTCGTCGGCTCGAATCACTATTTCGCGCTGTGTGGCAGGAGCCTTGGCTAAGTTGGCATTGCGCCAGATAGGAGTGAGTGTCACTGCATATACATCCCAAGTGGGCGACATCTCTATCGACCCCGATTATCGCAATCACGACTTCTCGAAGATAGAGACCAATGCCGTGCGTTGTCCTGATGTGGAGGCTGCCGCAAAAATGGAAAAACTCATTGCCGAAGTGAAAGGGCAGGGCGACACCATTGGAGGCATCATCACTTGTGTGATAAAAGGTTGTCCCGTAGGACTCGGCGAACCGGAATTCGGCAAACTTCATGCTGCCCTCGGTTCTGCCATGCTTGGCATCAATGCCGTCAAGGGCTTTGAGTATGGAGCGGGATTTGCCTGTGTCAATCGTCGCGGCTCCGAACTCAATGATGTGTTTACCGAGGGATTCCACACCACTACCAACAATAGCGGTGGCATACAAGGCGGCATCAGTAATGGTGAGGATATATATTTCCGTGTAGCCTTCAAACCAGTGGCTACCTTACTGATGGAACAGCCTACAGTGGATAAGGATGGAAATCCCACAACGCTCACGGCTCGCGGACGTCACGACCCATGTGTATTGCCCCGTGCAGTGCCAATCGTCGAGGCTATGGCTGCTATGACGATATTGGATTATTACCTTCTGTCGAAAACAGTGAGAATGTAATGAAAACAATTAGAATGTAATAAATGATACAGGAATATCATTGATAGATGGTAAACAAATATTAAATATCACGCTACATTCTTAATTTTTTCATAAATTAACAAAATTAGCAAGAAATAGTTTGTTTAATTCAAATGTTCTTGCTACCTTTGCATCGATAAAGCTATCATCAAGGGGCTTGTGAAAGTCCCTGTGTAGAATTTAGTTAAGTCTAGTTTAGTTTTTGTGTTGGTTAGGGGTGGCTGTTTGGCTGCCCCTATTTTGTTTACTTAAAAGTTTAATTAGTGTATGATGAAAAAACTGTGTTTACTGATTTTTCTTGTCTGCGGCATTATGCCGTGTATGGCAATCGATTCGTCTGATAGCTTCGTGGGAGGCAGGACCGACTTCCGCGATGAAAGCATATATTTTGTTATTACCACCCGTTTTTATGATGGCGACCCAAGCAACAACTGGCAGTGCTGGGATAATCAGGACGCCAATGAGGGAGATCCTGCATGGCGAGGTGATTTCAAGGGATTGATAGACAAACTCGACTATATCAAGGCCCTTGGCTTTACTGCGGTGTGGATTACCCCTATTGTCCAGAATGCCTCGGGATATGACTATCATGGCTATCATGCTATGGATATGTCGCGTGTGGACGACCGCCTGATGTCTCATTCACGTGAGGATAACGACATCTCGGAGGATGTTGACTTCCAGCGGCTCATCGACGAGGCACATGCAAGGGGAATGAAGATAATACTCGACATCGTGCTCAATCACACTGGCAACTTCGGAGAGAATCGCCTTTGCCAATTGTTCCGTCGTGACACCGAGGCCAATCAGGCTACCATCGACAAGTGTATGATTCCTGTCACAAATGATATGACCGACGATTGGGGAAATGCAGGCAAACTGCCTGTCAATTATCTGCAACTCCCTGGCAGTGAGCAATATCAGGCTCGCCTTCATGAGATGAAGAACAACGACGGAGTAAATCACGACAGTCATAACTATTGGCACCACAAGGCCGACTTCAACTGGGATGACGACACGAGATGGTGGGGACAGATAGCAGGCGATTGTGTGGATCTCAACACCGAGAATCCTGTAGTATATAAATATGTACGCGAATGCTATGGCAACTTCATCAAGATGGGTGTTGACGGATTTCGTATCGACACATCAGGGCATATCGCCCGCTCCACCTTCAACAAGGTGTTTATCCCTTATTTTATGGCTCTTGGCGATGAATACAAGCACAAGCGCCTAAACGATTGTCCATTCTTTATCTTCGGAGAGATATGTGCCCGTTTTCAAGGCTCTGTCACATATCGTGGTCTTCCACCGCTTTCCCCGTATTTCTATACTTGGCAGTCGGATGAAGCATTGCTTGCCAAATGGAACGATGAACCCTCATATTGGGACAATGTTGTGATAGGGGCTCAGACGTCAGCCTCGGAGATTGACAATCATCGGCTCGCCGAGGAAGAATATGCCGCCAACAAGAGTGAGTCGTCTCAGCCAAAGTCGAGTAATGCGTGGCTCAATGGCAATGACTATCATACTCCCGACTATAGTCTTTCCTCGGGATTCAACGTGATAGATTTCCCTGTGCATTATAGTTTTAATTCAGTGGGAAACGTATGGGGACTCTTCGACAGCGATGACTTCTACAACGACGCCACATATAATGTGGTGTATGTAGATTCCCACGATTATTCCCCAGGACCGAATGATGGCATACGATTTAACGGTGGCACCGACCAATGGGCTGAAAATCTCGACCTTATGTTCACCTTCCGTGGCATCCCATGTCTCTACTATGGCAGTGAGGTGGAGTTCCGCAAGGGGGTGAAGATTGACAACGGAGCCAATGGACCGCTCAGCGACACTGGTCGTGCATATTTTGGAGGATATATCAAGGGCAGTGTCACTCCTGTGGGATTCGGACAATACACTGATGCCACTGGCAATATCGCTACTACATTGAGTCGTCCGCTTTCGATGCATATCGCCCGTCTCTCTCAGATACGCCAGCAGATACCAGCCTTGCGCAAAGGTCAATACAGTAAGAAAGGTTGCTCTTCGCAAGGCGGCTATGCCTTCAAGCGTCGCTATGTGTCAGAGGGTATCGACAGTTATGCACTTGTGACAATATCCGCGGGAGCCACATTTACAGATGTTCTCAATGGCAGATATGTGGATGTAGTGAGTGGCGATGTGAAGGAAGTGACCGATGGAAAGTTGATTACTCGCTCATTCTCGGGCAAGGGGCAGATGGCAGTGTATGTGCTTAATGGCAAGGGGAAGATAGGTAATGATGGTCCGTATCTCTTCGACCAGACGCCAGCCTCGTTGCCCACGCTCGCCTACGACGGCACCCAAGAGGAAAAATCGTCAAACAATGGTTCGGGCGAAGGCACGACACCATCAGTCGGTATTGACGACTTGGAAGTATATGTTCCCTCGATCTCCTCTTCTGATGAGCGCAGTATATTCTATGAGGCATCCGCAGAATGTGCAGGAGTGAGGATATGGGTGTGGAACAGTGATTTCGGATTCACAGGCAGCAATTGGGATGCTCGTCCCTCAATGCAGTTGATGGGCAAGACCTCCGACGGCACTCGCAAGATATTCAAGTGGACATACGAGGGTGGGGAAGAGTCGATGCCCACCGGACTGATCTTCCAGGAGTATGGAGGCAGTCAGACTGCCGACCTTGTGTATGTCAACAACGGATATTACGTAGGTAGCAGTTATGATCATACTGTTGACAACGTCTCGTCCATCTCTTCTGTGATTATCGATGCCAAGTCGCCATCTGCCATATATACGATAGGCGGCAGAAAGGTGACTTCACGTAGCAGTGCTCATGGCATATTGTGTGGAAAAGGATATAAAATCATTAAATAAAAGGAGGTTAGTATTATGGACAGTTTATTAGGAAAAATTAAAGCGCATTTCGTCATCATGCAGGACATGGAAGACGAACAGGAGATAGTTAAGCAGATCACCAGTGGCATTAGTTTCCGTGGTGCCAATCTGTGGGTGCTCATCTTTGCAATCTTCATAGCTTCGCTTGGATTGAATGTCAATTCCACGGCAGTGATTATCGGAGCCATGTTGATATCGCCGCTCATGGGACCTATCATTGGTATGGGATTGGCTATGGGTATCAACGATCTCAACCTTATGCGTCGTGCAGTGAAGAATTTCGGTGTGGCCACGCTTATCAGTGTCCTCACGGCGATGGTGTATTTCCTCATCACCCCTCTGGGTGAGGCACAGTCGGAATTGCTTGCGCGCACGTCGCCCACTATCTACGACGTACTCATTGCCACCTTTGGTGGAGCAGCCGGCATTCTTGCTCTCTGCACCAAGGGCAAGGGAAATGTCATCCCTGGTGTGGCCATTGCCACAGCCCTCATGCCGCCGTTGTGTACTGCTGGCTACGGACTTGCCACTGGTCATATACTGTATTTTCTCGGTGCGTTCTATCTCTTCTTCATCAACACGGTGTTCATCAGTCTTGCCACCTATGCCGGTGTTCGTCTGATGCATTTCCACCGTCTTGAATTCCAAAATCCCGCATTAGCCAAGAAGGCGCAGCGTGTTGTTGCTGGAATAGCTATCGTGACGATGATTCCTGCTACGATAATGACTATTGGTATTGTGAGGCGCAGTATCTTCGACAACAAGATGAATTCATTTGTCAAGACCGAACTTTCTCAACCAGGAACTCAGGTACTCTCGAGTAGTATTGACGAGGAAAAGCAAGTTTTGAATATCGTGGCAGTGGGAAGGGCTATTTCCGATTCTGCTGAGGCAGCTGCCAAGAAGCGCATGGAGCAATATGGTTTGGGCAAATATTCGCTCAACATCATTCAGGGTGAAGGTTCGGATAGTATCTTTATGCTCAATAATCAACTCAAGCAGATAAGCAGCAATCATGATGTAGAGCGCAAGAAACTTGTCGAGATGTCGGCTGAGATAGGAGAGCTCAACAAGTTGCTTGATTCCTATACGCGTTATGAGGACCTCACTCAAGAGGTGTCGGGAGAACTCAAGGCTCTTTATCCCCAAGTTCGCACCATCAGTATTTCGCGTGTGGCGCAGTCTAATCGCGACACCACGGCAGTTAAGCGTTTCATTGCGGCAATAG
>CALZMK010000078.1 GCA_945788545.1 uncultured Prevotella sp. | reverse complement strand
AAAATATCGCTGCAAAGTTACAAAACATCGGGCAAACCACCTAATCAATAAAGCAAAATTTCGGTCAATAAAGAAAATCATCGGTCAATAAAGTTAAAAGTGACTTTTCAAGGCGGAAAAGTCACTTCGTATCTTGTTTTTTAGCCCACGGGGCTATTAATTCCTACCGAAAAAGAATCCGCGCAACGATCCATCAAAAAGTCGTTGCGCGGATATAAGGCGGACGTTATCTGCCAAGTATCAGAAGGAACATGGCGATGTCGAGACTATCCTCAAGTTCGCTTGCAAAACTGAGCCATTCGTCGTCCGGAATATCACAGCCTTGCGCCTTTGCCTCTAAAGTCAAGTAGTCGAGCGTGTAGGCAACGAAAGCTTTCTTCTTGACGATGAAGAAGAGGTTTCCGGTATCTGTCTTGAAGAGAGTGTGGAGGGCATCTGCCTCATACGGACCGACAGACAAAGATACGCGAAGCATATAACTATCAAGCATATATGGGTAGGTATGCGAAATCTGGCGGCCATTGTATGTGGTCATCAGCTCCAATGTCTGGTCGTCATTGAACTTCAAGCGGAAGTCGTCGCCCACGACCATCTTGAAAAGTTCAGAGTCGCTGCCGAGGCTGACTGTTCTCTTACCGTCAAAGGTGAGATTGCCGGGGAGGGTCAGCTCGTCCTTGTCAGCCTGCACCCATGTCACTCGTTTCTTAACCGACCAGCTTGTATTGTCAATGTCGTCAACGGATGTGGGGTTTCTGCGAACAAAGGTATTTGTGACAACCTCGCCCGGTGTTGTCAAGTTGAGAGCCTCAACGACCATCTCATTATCTTTCATGGTCTTGACGGTGATGATCTTGGGTTCTGCCCTTGAGCTCATCAGCTGTATGTCGTTGCCGCTTACCTTGTACTTGAGCTGAAGTTGCTGGTAGTACAGGATACTGTTGTGAACAACGTTCACCAATACGTTTTTCTCATCCTTGAACTCGAGGGTGAACAAGTCACCCTTCTCAAAGTCGCCACTAAGCCATACCCCCTTGAGAAGCTTCTGATCAAGCTCGCTGATGGCTGATGTGTCAGGCTTCTCCGGGTCATCGTCTGACGAACAGGATGTGATTGCGATTGTGGCCATAATGCATGTGAGCATCAGGCAGAGAGATTTTAATGTAGTCATTTGTGATGTATGTTTTGAGATTTGTTATTACTTTCCATCCTGAGAGTATCTTCTGCACTAAGGACTCACCTGCCCAGATATTCCCTCATTGTGTTCTGATAGAGGTTTCCGTAGTTGTCGGCATTGTATATCGTGACGTGCGAACCGAGAGTTCCTGTGAACGCCACGTTGTAGAGGTCGCGGAGAGATGTCGCAGGGTCGGAATACAGACGGGAGATGATGGACGATGTGAAGCGGTTGGTAAGATAGACATTATAGGGGGCATACCACAGGTCGGCCTTCGACGACTCGTTGGCATTGGCTGCCGTCATCACGAGCAGTCCGGGAATGCCCTCGCACTCCTTTGCCACTCCGCCTGAATAGCATGCCTCAACTATCCACATCATCTTGCGGAACCGCTGCTCGTCGCTCATCTTCTGCAGTATGCGCGCCATCTGCTTACCCGACACATGGTCGATGTCGCCAAGGGCAAGTCCTGCCTGCGTGCCGTGACCGCTCCAGAAGAAAAGCACGTTGTCGCCAGCGCCACTGTCGAGGACTATGGGGTGGGCAGCGTCCGCCTTGCCCGAGAAGATGACGGCAAGGTCGTTGTAGGTGATGTCCTCAAGGCGGTAGTCAACGACAACATCCTTATACAGGTTGTCTCCATCCACCGAGCGGCGCACCACTCCCTTCTCGGGATTGTTGGCGTTCTGCGCGAGGTCGTCAGCCATGATGAGTATGATGTCGTCGTCGCTATAGCCCGAATTGCGGAGCATCTGGTAGTATTCGAGCGCATCGGCCTGGAAACGGTAGTTCTCCCAACCGCCCGAACCGGCAATGATGACCGCCTTGTTGCCCGTGAGGGCAGGATAGCCAATGTCGGACATGTGCTCGTCGAACTGCTGCTGGTAGGTCTTGTTCCATTCCCAGCTGACGATGGGCGACGAGGAGTGCTCGCCCTCGGAACGCTTCATATAGTTGAGCGAGAGGAACTGTCCCTCATACACCATCCAGAAGTCGTAGGTGGAATGGGTGATGAGCGTGTAGTTCTTGGGATCGAAGTCGAGCTTGCCCACGGCACCGCTCACCTCGGGTACACCGCCCTCGGCAATCGTCTCGAAAGCCTGCTTCATGTTGCCCGACATCCATCCGCCCTGACTGTCGGAGTGGTAGTAGAGCAGGGTGCCGACGGCATAGTTGAGGTTGTCGAGATTATGCACTTCGTCATAACGGCTTGCAAGACAGGTGAGCATGATGGCATCATACAGCTCGGCATCGCCATGGATGGGAGCTTCGCCGAAGCGAGATTTATACACCACGCCAAAGCCCGAAGCGGGGTCAGCCACAAGGTTGAGCCCCATAAGTCCTTCGTTCTTAAGCATGTCGGGTTCATAGGCACGGTCGGTGAAGAAAGGCATAGTCCAGTAGGCAAAGTCGTCCATCTTCGTACATTCATACATTATAGAAGCTTCCTCTGCGTTGTTAGGCACACACAACGTCAGGATGGGATGATTGGCGCATGCCTTGCGATAGGCATCGGGAATCTCCGACTTGTCCTTATATGTGGCGATGCCCACAGGATTGTGTCCCATCTCGGCAGCCTGGAAGGCAAACCAATCGACAAAGGTCTGTCCGTAGTCGTTGTCGCAGGCAAGCAGGGCTACATCAAATTGCGCTCCACCATAAGCCATGAGCGAGAGCAGTATCTCGCACTGCGTGATGTCGCTCTCGGAGAGTCCCCAGTAGTTGCCTTTCTGACCGAAGATGCGCGCGAGTTCCTGTGAGGTGTTGAAGGTGAACATGGTCTTGTCGGTCTTGGCACACTCGTAGGCGAGCGTCTTGGTGTGCTGGTCGTCATAGCATCCCACCACGGCTGCTATGTCCTTGCGCGAGGCGAGTTCCACGGCCAAGGAAGCGAGGGCAGTGGTGTCCTCGTCGTAGTATTCATACGTGGGCACGACTCCTCCCCGTGCCAAGGTGATGTTCTCGCGAGCCATGTCGAGTATGCGCTGCACGCGCTCCTGGCGGTCGCCCTTCTTGAGCACCACGGCTATCTTCACCTCGCGGTTGGAGATGACCTCAGGACTGTCGGTGGCGTTGCCATCGTCATCGGAGCACGAGGCGATGGGTAGGAGTATAGCAACGAATGCTAATATATATAATAATGTGTAACCAATCTTACTTGCCATTCTCATACGCAGCCTCCTTTCCTGTGATGTTGTTCTTGAATGTCTCTATGCCCTGGGCGTCCGCCTCCTTCCAATCGTGACAATAGATGACGCTGACGTAGCCTGAATCCCAAAGGAAATCCTGGTGTTGGGGTATTTCCTTCTTGGCGAGCCACAGGGCGATGAAGTCATTGGTGGCACTGCCGATATTTTTGACGAGAGAGCAGTTCATCAAACCCGAATATGAAGACATGTCACCGTCGATACCCGCAGTATAGACACCTTGGTTGCGCGAGAACTGATATACAGCCTTGTTGCTGCCGCCTGCCACGGGGAAGAAGAAGGTGTGTCCTGATTCGTATAGGCGGTTGCAGAGGGCGTATGCTTCATCGGGCATGTTATAGCCATCGCCTTCCTTGTCTGAGATATAAGATATGGTGGCATCCGCACCTCCTGCCTCAAGGAAACCGTCGCGGAATCCCTGTGCGGCTCCGTCAACATTACGGTCGAAGGGATTGGCGGCTATGACAGCAGCCTTGGAGTCGGCTTCATCCTTCTGGGTGAGGGCTGTGTAAGCGCCGATGAGGTAAGCCGCGCCGTACATGCCAATGCGGAAGGTATAAACTCCGTCGATGGGCTTGTGGGTCTCGTAGAGCAGCACTGTGCTGTTGGCATCAGAGGGGTGCACATCGGACTGGCGCAATGCGCTCTCGTACTGGTTGGTGGCAAAGATGAAGAGTCGCCTTTCGCCAGGAGCTGACTTGCGTGCCCACTGGTTGTAGATTGCCATGCCGTCCTCTATCGATGCTGGCACATGCATCACGACATCGAAGCCCAATCGCTTGCGCGCCTCCTCAAGGCCTGTGAGTATAATGTCGTTATAACCTAAGTCGCCAAATCCAGAGGGTGAGAACACGACCTCCACCACATTAGTGGAAGTCAATGAGGGTGTAGTGTTGTTGTCATCGTTATCCGAACACCCTACAATAGAAAAAAGGATGGCTACTATAAAAACCACACGGATAACATTCCTCGTTATGATACCATTCATTTGTGATTATACTAAAATGTCATTATTTCGATTTGTCTATAAAATATTGCCTTGGACTTGTACCCTGAATCTTACTGAAATAGCGGTTGAATGATGAAATGGAGTTGAAACCGCTCTTTGTGGCAACATCAACCATAGTACGCTTGTCACTGGCTGTCATGGAGTCAATAATCCTACACGCCTCTTTTACGCGGAATTGGTTGACAAAGTCATTGAAGGTGAGTTTAAGGGTGTTGTTGAGATAGTCGGAAAGGTAGGTCTTGTTGGTACCTAACGCAACTGCAATGTCAACAATGCTCAGCTTAGGATTGAGATACAACTTCTTCTCTTCCATAATTTTGGGTAGCTGCGAGGCAATATGCTTCTCGCGAATCTGCCTGGTAGTCTTAATCATACTATTTTCATCTAAGATGATTGATTCATTGTCATCATTTGGGGATTCCGACGTATAATAGATATCGGTTTCTTCCCCGGGTTCTTCATGTGGCTGTGTCCTTACCGAGAGCATTCTTAACACCTTGTGCCTGCTTGCCATCTTAAACACAATCAACCACAGAAACATGCCTGTCACATTGAATACAGTCTCGCTTATCCATGTGGTAAACTCGAACGCTATTGAATAAAGAATGTGAGAGGCAAAGAAGGCATAACAGGCGAAAAGCACCCACAGGACATCTATTCTTTCTGTATAAGAATAGGTGTTGAACATCCTCTTCCTGTACCTGATTACGAAGATATGCATATAGACAACCGTGGTGACTGATATGGAGTATGCCAATATGGATGCAGCAAGGCATACTTCTTCATGCGGGAATAATATATATAAAGGTATAAACGCTGCCTGACATGCCATTGCACTGTACATCTGTTTATTGGTCACTATGCCTGGTTTAGCCACTTCAAGGAAGAACCTGCCTATCACGGGAAGGTAAACCATGTCTATGATGCCTGCCAAATCGTTGAGATACTCTGAGTATTTCCAGTCATAAAGCAGGAAGACCATATCTTTCAGATAACAGACTGCCAACAATATGGATGAAAGATTCAGCAGGCGCATCATACAGTTGCGTCTTCGATATTTCCAGAGAATGATGCTCCAGAAGAAGAAGAACATAGTGGTAGCACCACGCATAAAATGGGCCAAAGCCTCAAGAGTGTATATTTCGTATGTCATACCAACAATCAAACATGTCTGTTTCTTTTTATAAATACTCATTTATTTTTAGGACAAACATTCAGTGCGTTTTAGACCAACAAATAAGCCATTTGGCATCTTTAAATGTCACCCGTTGTTACATTGAATGAATCTTATGCAAAGATAGTGATAATTTCCGAAAGTCGTAGGTCAATAAAGAAATATTTTGGTCAATATTTTAATAAACCGTTTGGATTTGTAAACGAATGAGGATATTATGAGACAAACATGAATGAAATTCACAAAAAAAGTATCCTGACCTGAAATTTGGGCTGTTCTGTAACGGATAACAATAAGTCTTCCCGTAAATATTAGGGAAACTTTGGACAAGCATTGATTAACAGGTAAATAAAATTCGGAATAAGACATACCCGTTCATTTTTTCTCAGACCACGAGCGAGACGATGCTTTTCCGGAGCATATCCGTTCATTCAACCGCTTGGCATATACTAAAGTCACGCGCAGGCCGATGCAGGTATCTGCGCAGGCCGATGCAGGTACCTGCGTTTTTGGAGGCTGTTTCATACTGTGTCCTCTCGCTCGTTCGCCGGACTTTGCTTGGAGGTTTAACCTGCCATTCTATGTTTATTGCCATATTTCAGTGTTCTAATTAATATTGCATAACGAATTATTCTCTTTGCCTTTTCGTTCAGCCAAGGCTGAATGGTTCTTGAAGTTAACTTCTATGGGCACTGAAGTTGCCTTCTCAGACCGTTCAGCCTTGGCTGAACGAAAAGGACAGTACGATTGCTGTAGGATATCAAAAAGAGGTCTGTTGCCATGAAAGTACCTGTCTTTTCTGTGTCTTACATGACCAATAGATCAGTCTGAGGAGAAAGTTAGGGATATTTTTGGAAAGAAAAAAGAATGTGGATAGAAAATCAGTCCGTGAATTCAGCTTTTGCCTTGTAAATGCGCTCTGTGGATAGCAATCAGCCAAAATTGCCCTAAATATTTTTATGAATAATCTTAAAACCGCTTTTTGCCACTGTCACAGTTTTTTCTCTTTGCCGAGTACTTTGAACCATAGATTTTCCCCTGTTTAAAATATGTACCGTTTTGAATTTATTGTTTTTAAGAAAGTATTGTGGCTCGACATGTTAGGAGATATAAAAAGGCTTCGTGCATGAATAATTCAAAACTTAACGAACTATAGTGATTAATTTCCGAAAATAATTTGTAACTTTGCACGCAAAATGGAATGATGCATATAACCAAACCTCGCGCCACAAACGGCTGGATGTAAGGTTAGGTTTAACCGATTCACAGAAATAGACAGATAACAATGGAAACATTCAAAGACGTTATATCAGGCGACCAACTGGTCTTGGTCGATTTCT
>CALZMK010000077.1 GCA_945788545.1 uncultured Prevotella sp. | reverse complement strand
GCCCATCTTCGGGCCTATACATAGCCGTCGCCTTGGTGTGTCGCTTGGTATCAACCTGCTGCCGCACGACGGTAAGGTGTGCACATTCGATTGTATCTATTGCGAATGTGGATTCAATACCGATCATCGTCCAAAGTCAAAACTACCCACTCATAAGGAAGTAATAGTAGCCCTTGAGGAAAGATTGCGCGATATGAAGGCCAATGGTCCACATCCTGATGTCCTCACCTTTGCCGGTAATGGTGAACCCACCTCTCATCCACAGTTTGCCGCCATCATGAAGGATGTGATACGTCTGCGCAACGAGTATTTCCCCGATGCAAAGGTGTCGGTATTGAGCAACTCCACATTCATCCATCGCCCCGATGTTCACGATGCCCTCATGAGTGTTGACAACAACATCCTCAAGCTCGACACTATCGACCCTATATATATTAATAAGGTGGACCGACCTTCAGGGGCATACGACGTTAAGCGTATCATCGACAGGATGAAAGCATTCAATGGGCATCTCATCATCCAGACGATGTTTATGAAGGGCACCTACAATGGCGAGAGTATTGACAATACCACCGACGAGTATGTGCTTCCATGGCTTGAGGCAGTAAGGGAAATAGCACCTCGCGAGGTTATGGTATATACAATCGACCGCGAGACCCCTGCCTATGGACTCGAAAAAGCTACCCACGAGGAGCTCGATTCCATACGCGACCGAGTCATAGCCATAGGCATTCCTTGCCAGGCTTCGTATTGATAAAACAGGGAAAATCTGTCAAAATTGTCAGATTTTCCCTGTTTTCCCTTGATTTTCCGAAAATGGCAATCGATTTTCCCGAGTTGTCACTACTCTAATCTCTGAAATATGTATCTTTGCACCCGAAAAATAGAACAACAATATATCGGGGGCAGACCACACAATTCATTATATATATCACACACTATTCTCATCGCAGCGGTTACACGGAACTTTTTTCAGATTCAGTCTGAAGGTTCCTGTATTCCGTTGGCGACATTCCCACTTCATCATGGAAACGACGGTATAATGTGCGGGTACTCGAAAATCCGCACAGTTCGGCAATGGCATCCACGGTCTCGTCGGTGTCGTTGAGTAGAGCCATGGCTCGACGCAGGCGATAGTGGTTGATAAACTCACTTGTTGTCTTACCCTCGGCAAAGCGGGATATTATCCTGTCGATATATTTTCCGTTGGTGGCACATAGTTGTGCAAGTGTATCGCGGTTGCAAGCCGTTGATTGCCTTCCATCTTGTCGAGAAGTTTTGAATACAACCGCTGGTCGTTGTCCAATCGTTCGCGAGGCATCTGTCGCAGTGTCTGCGCGCTTAGTCTTTCCGCCTGTTCTGTCTCCTTCGCCTGACGTATAAGGGCAATGTTCTTGCGGTTGAGTTTTCTCAGGTTAACTACATAAAAAATAAGTCCCACCGCGATGATAAGTAATAATGCAATGAAGATTTTTATCTGTAGTCTGCGCGACTCCGCCTCACGTTCCATTATCGAGATTGTGATTTCCTTCTGCAACTCGTTAAGAGTCTTGGTATTGACAGCATCTATATTAGCCTCATTGCTTTCAATTGCGCTTTTTATCAGGTCGTAGGCCTCATTGCCACGTCCTAATCCACGCAATATGCGGGCATGTTCCATGTCATGTGCAGTATTTCGGTTAGGACTATCGATACTGTCGATTATTCTGCGCTGCTCATTGCTATATTTCAATGCCGTTTCATAATCCTTGCGACCGAGGGCAAGTTGGATTTTGTGTCCAAGGATATACAGGGCATATCTGGGTTCGCCGGCCTTACCTTCAGCCTGAACGTCTTTCTCAATAGAAGATATGCATTGCTCCAGACTGTCCCATTTCATCTGTGCCACATACATACCGGCTTCGAGCATACGAACACTATATCTGAATCTTGACATATCGGCTCTGTCTTTGTGTTGCTCCAATATTTTGCCACACTTTTCCATAAGTCTGTGCTCTTCGGCAAAATCTCTTTCGTGTTCCAATGCCACCATACAACTCAAATAGCATCTAACAAGAAGAACGTCACATACTGGATAGATTGACTCGAAATAAACAATCGCCTTGTTATATAACTTGATAGCTTCTTTGTCATTTGAGTAGAAATAGTTCTGAATGTCGCCTGTCTCCAAGAGGGCAAGCGCCTTCTCGATAGAATCATTGCCTGCGGCAGCCTTGGCACTGAATATATTAGTGCGTTTCACGAGATCAACGACCGAAGAGTCGTCAATAGCCTTGGCGAATTGATTGTAATGATTGACATAATAATCATCAGGGCGCCTGTTATCACCTTTGTTACAGGCAATAACAAGCGCCACCGACAATAATAATATGTATTGAATGAGTTTTTTCATAAGCTAAGTCTATTAAAGACTCTGTTATGTTGTCTTGGTGATAATACCGAGTTGTGTACCCTCCAAGAACTTGACTATTGTACGGATTTCCTTACCATCGGGCACCTGCTCCTTAATCTGTCGGATGGCATCATGCGTACTGGTCTTGCCATGGAACACAAGTCGATAGGCATTGGCGATGTGCGTGATGACATTCTCTGCCGTTCCCGACGACTCGAGCAACTTGACATTCAGTCCACCATACGCCACTGGGTTGTGGGTTGCCACGATAAACGGAGGCACATCCTTGGATATACGCACACCTGAGGTGACGAGCGAACCGCCACCGACGCGTACTCCCGGATTGATGATTACAGATGAAGAGAACATGATACCACTGGATATCACACAATCTCCTGCCACCTTAGTACCATAACCGAAGGTGCAATAATCTCCAATCTTCGTATCGTGGGATACATGCACACCCTCCATAAAGAAGTTGCGGTTGCCAATACGTGTCTGTCCGTCCTTGAATGTGGCTCGGTTGACCACCACATTCTCACGGAAGATATTCTCGTCGCCGATGACCAACTCTGTGGCGTCGCCACGATAGTTGAAGTCCTGTGGTTCGGCAGCCAAAACTGTATTCTGATATACCTTGTTGGCTCTTCCCATCCTTACGCCGTTCATAATCGATACATAAGGATAGATTATGCAGTCGTCGCCAATGACTACATCACCCTCTATATATGCGAAGGGATAGATGGTCACGTTCTTACCAATCTTCGCCTTTGGGTCGATATATGCTTTGTCACTAATATTGCTCATAAGAACTTTAATATTTTAATATTTTAATTCTTTAATTTCACGTCGCAGACGGGACTCACTCCCTTCCTCCTCCAAGTGCCGAGTACAGACTCACCACAGCCTGCATCTTGTTGAAGTCGTCGGTCACCTGCGAGATCTGGGCATTGAGCAGATTACTCTGTGCCGAGATTACCTCAAGATAAGAGGCAGAGCGCGACTTGAAGAGCTCGCGGGTCATATCCACGTTCTTAGTGAGTACATCCACACGCTTGGCGTCGAGCTTTGACATCTCGTCAGAAGAGTTATACTTAACAAGGGCATTGCTCACCTCGGCACCCGCTGCGAGCACAGCCTGCTGCCATGTGTTGAAAGCCTGCTCCTGCTGATACTTTGCCACCTTCAATCCGGCTACGATACGTCCGTTCTGGAAGATAGGCTGCACAAGACTCCCCACTGCCGACAAGAGCCACTTGCCGGGGTTGACAATACCGGCTCCGCTGTTGTTGGTGAATGCTCCCGTTCCGCTGATGGTTATCTGTGGATAGAAGTTGGAGCGTGCCTGCTGGGTGTTGTAGAAACATGAGGCAAGCGACATCTCGGCATAATGGACATCAGGACGATTGGCAAGCAACTGTATGCCCACACCCGTTGAGAACTCAGTAGGCAGCGACTGGTCGACAAGCTTTCCTCTGGCTATTGTCTGAGCCTGTTGTCCGAGTACGAGCGAGAGTGAATTCTCCACCTCACGAATCTGACGCTTCATGTCAGCCACCTGTGCCAACACGCTGTAATGACTGGCCTCAGCACTCTGAACACTGGTCTCGTTGGCACGTCCTAAGTCCTTCTGTAGTTTCATTATGCGCCATGTCTCCTGAGTAAGCTCCGACATCGAGTTAAGTATCTCAAGCTGGCGGTCGAGCATAAGCAAGGTGTAGTACATATTAGCAACATTGGTGATGAGCTTAGTCTTCACCACGAGCTGATAGTCCTTCATACCAAGAAGCTGCATCTGTGTGCTACGCTTCACATTGAGCAGATTGCCAAAGAGGTCGAGGCTCCATGACGCCGACACTGGTAATGAATAGATCTTCGATGCCTTGTTGCCATCCCACTGTGAGATGGTTCCCTGCGGAGTGAATGCCACCGAAGGCAGGAATGCCAACTTGGCCATACTGAGCTGGGCCTCCACCATCTTCACGTTAAGCGCCGTGTTGAGATAGTCGGTGTTATGAGTCAAGGCAGACTCGATAAGCGACTGCAACTGCGGATCAGTGAACACCTGACGCCACGGCAGATTGCCGAACGAGGTGGTGTCGGCCACAGCGAGCGTGTCAGAGTCCGACTGAACGTCGCGTATGAGTCCCTGAGTGTTAACCTCAGGGCGCTCATATTTGTTATATATCCCACAGCTCACAAGCATCAATGCCGAGGCTGCAAAGGGAATTATATTTTTTATTTTCATAATTCAAATATTATTATTATATTTTTTGGGGAGTTCAAGGAGTTCAAGGAGTTTAACTCCTCACCATATCTCACTCCTCTCCCTTGTCTCTCTTCTCAATGAGCTTCTGGAGTTCGGCAGCTGCATAAGGATTGGCAAACTGCTTGATCTCGGAATCCACATGAGCCTCATCGTCGGCAAACTTCATCGGCGAGATGCGCTCCTGCAACCACTGGAACACAGCGAAGAGGGCGGGCACGATGAACACCTGGAGCAACGTTCCAAGAAGCATACCGCCCACGGCAGCCGCACCAAGGGTCTGGTTTCCGTTCTTACCTACTCCCGAGGCGAACATCAGAGGCAACAGACCGATGATCATCGCCAATGATGTCATGAGGATAGGACGCAGACGGGCTGCTGCACCCAAGATGGCAGAATACTTGATGGCCATACCCATCTGACGGCGCTCAAGGGCGAACTGCACGATAAGGATGGCATTCTTTGCCAACAGACCGATAAGCATGATGAGCGCAATCTGCATGTAGATGTCGTTGTTATGTCCGAAGATCTGTGTGAAGATAAACGCTCCGGCAAGTCCGAACGGAATAGAGAGAATTACCGCCAATGGCAAGATGTAGCTCTCATACTGTGCCGAGAGGATAAGATATACGAACACGATACACATCACGAAGATGATGGCAGTAGAGTCGCTCGACTCACGCTCCGAACGTGTCAGACCCGAGTAGTCGATACCATATCCCTGTGGCAATACCTCAGCGGCAACCTCCTCGATGGCGCGGATGGCATCACCCGAAGAATAACCTGTGGCTGCCGACGCATTGACGTTGATGGCAGTGAAGAGGTTGAATCGGTTGACGTTCGACGGACCATATACACGGCGCAGAGAGCAGAACTCCTTGATAGGCGACATACCGCCCGACGTGCGTACATATATATTATTAAGGCCAGAGATATTCTCGCGGCTCTCGACGTCACCCTTGATCATCACTCGATAGAGCTTACCATAGGCATTCATGTTGGATGCATACAGACCGCCATAGTATCCCTGGAGAGTGGTGAGTACTGAGTTTGGCGAAATACCTGCCTGCTTACACTTTGCCACGTCCACATCCACCATATACTGGGGATAGTTAGGATTATATGATGTCATGGCCTGAGCAATCTCGGGACGTTTGTTGAGTTCGGCGAGATAGTTCTTGGTGATCTCGAAGAACTTGTTGAGGTTGCCACCGGTCTTGTCCTGCATGGTGAAGGTGACACCGTTGGTCATACCGAAACCGCTAATCATAGGCGGAGCGAAGGCAAGAATCTGAGCGTCCTTGATTTCTGCCGTCTGCTTGTATATCATACCGAGCACGGCGGTGTTGGACATCGGGTTGAGGAAGAAGCGCTTTATACCATCGCCCTGCCACAGTCCCGAGAGATTGTAGAAGAATCCTGCCGGACGCTCCTCGAATGGCTTCAGCTTGATGATGAAGGTGGCCTGGTCGGAACCCTGACCTGCGATGAAGTTATATCCGAGGAGTCGCTCGCGCGACTTGATGGCGGGGTTGGATGCAAGCAGTTTGTCAATCTGCTCAACACACTCGCGAGTGCGCGCCTCGCCAGTACCGGGAGCCATAGATACAGTACAGAACAATACGCCGTTGTCCTCGTCGGGCACAAGTCCTGACTTGGTGGTAGCCATGGTTATGACGAGTATCACAATACCCAGAGCCACTGTCACTCCGGCGGCAATACGATGATTGATAACCTTCTCTACACCTTTCTTATATTTGTTCTGAATCTTCTCATACTGATAGTTGAACGCCTCGTGGAATCGGTCGATTGTCGATTTCTTGTGCTCGCCTTCGTCTGTATGAGGCTTCAGCAAGATGGCACAAAGGGCTGGCGAGAGGGTCAACGCGTTGAGGGCGGAGATAAGAATAGACACCGCCATGGTGATACCGAACACACGATAGAACGTACCGCTCGTACCGCCCATGAACGACACAGGAACGAACACGGCTGCCATCACAAGTGTAATGGAGATGATAGCACCGGTAATCTCGTTCATGGCATCGATAGATGCCGTCAGCGCACTCTTGTATCCTTGGTCGAGCTTGGCGTGCACAGCCTCAACCACCACGATGGCGTCATCCACCACGATGGCAATGGCAAGAAGCAAGGCCGAGAGCACAAGCAAGTTGATAGAGAATCCGAACAACCACAAGAAGAGGAACGTACCGATAAGAGCCACCGGCACGGCAATCATAGGAATAAGCGTT
>CALZMK010000076.1 GCA_945788545.1 uncultured Prevotella sp. | reverse complement strand
CAAAAGGGTTAATAATTGTGGGTTGACGTTTTGTCATCTTTTGGATTCTTTTCGGCTCAAATTGTAAGTAGACTCGGTCACGTAGCTCGCTACGCTCCCTCTTCAACTTACAATTTGACCTCGAAAATAATTCCAAAATCTGACAAAGTGAATTAATAGAACCCACCTAAAAGCAGTTTCATATATCAAAACATAAGGGGTAACCCGGGTAACCGAGATAACCGGCAACTGCCGGCAAAAACTTCGGCAAACTTAAACAGTACCGATTTTGATGAAGCGGCCGTTATTGACAAACTCGGTAATCTTCTCCTGCATGCGAGCCTTTTCGTCGTCTTCGAGAAACTCCAGCTTCAGCTCCAGCTGTTGCACTTCGTTAGGCTGGGGGTCGAGCGTGTCAAGCACCTTTTTGTCGAGCGGCCAGGTGACGCACTTGTTCTTGCCCACCAGATGGATGCGCGACCCCTTTTTCTTTGTCTGTATTGCCACCGGAATTCCGCTCTCGCCAGCAGCCTCGATCCAGAAGTTCAGCTCAGGGTCCTCTCTATCGAGCACCATGTCGAGATCGTCGGGAGCGAAGAGAATAAGCCCTGGCATACAGTGGTAGTCAATGCCTATCTCCTTCATCGCATTGCCATACTTGTCGGAGATGGCGGGCAGGTTGGGGTAGGGGAAATAGAAGCGGATTTCCTTTATGCCATACTCACGGTTGGCATCGATGAAGTCCCAGAAGTCCTTTGGATGGAACTGTGGGTTGATTTCAATCAGCAGCCCTTCCTGCTTGATCAGCGGACGGAGTGTCTCGCTGAGGATATTCTTCACGATATTGGGCGAAGAGAACGCTTTGGGCTTGCGCTCAATGGCAATGTGCTGCATATCCTTGCGGTTGTCAATGATGACGTGACAGTTGGGCCCTATCTTGTGTCGCTCCACACCGAAGTTCCAGTCGTAGGCTTCGTCCTTGATGTTCTCCATCTTGAATATTGTCACTCCTCCTGAGTTGTAGAGAGTCTTGCAGCGGAACTCCTTATTGCCCAATTTCGGAACCAATTCACCATTGGCTATGCGGTCGATGTATTTCTGCATGATTTCCTGCTTGTGCAGCTTTAGCTCCTCAATTCTCTTCTCGATGTCTTCCTTTGACTCAAAGAGCGTGTTCTGTGGCTTCTCCACAGGCATGAATTCGTAGGTATATACCGGTATTTGTAGTTTTTGGTTTGTTGCCATTTTGATCTGATATTGATTATGGGTTATATTTCTGATGCATGAGTTTCACGTTCTCTTTCAATCGTTTGAAAAAGTCGGCTGAGATGTATTTCGACTTGAAGTCGAAACGGTTGTTAAGCTCCAACAAGCTATCGTAGAACTTCTGACTCTTCATCTCGTTCCACTTGCGCGACACTTCGGCCTGCTGCATCTTCTTCTTGTCGCCCAGAATGTTGTTCATCAGCTCCACCCATGAGGCAATCTTGATGGTTCTGGGACCTTTCAGCCAGTTATTGTGGCTTGCCATCACCAGATAAGCAATGCGGTCGATCTTTTTCTGGAACGTCATCTCAGCCTCGCATCTGCCCACGAAGGTAGTCCACTGCTCCAGCGAAATCGTTATGTATAGGCTATTGAAAATCGTATGCAGCTCATCTTCGCTCGCACCCTCGGCTTTCCTTATCTCATTTCTGACCTGCCTGCTATCCACTCCATCCACCCACGGCTCGCGCTCTATCATGCGTCCGCAATCTTCGAGCCATTGTTCTCTCTTTCTTTGGGCAAGATAGAGATGACAATGTACGGGATGATTGGCTACTAACTTTAGTATCTCCTTGACAGCCTCTGAGGAGTTCCATGTGGAAAGCTTGTCTGGTTCGGCAACCAAACGGAAACACACGCACGTCATCACGCACACAGCCGTATATTCAGCCTGACGCGGGGTGCGATTGATGATCTGTCCATCGGGCATGCTGAAGGCCGAATACCTTCTTTGAAGACTGTTCCACAAGTCGATGACCTCCATCTCCAACGCTTGCGCCCCCAGCAGACGCCCAGCACAGAATACCTCCATCTCGTGCCATATCTGTGCAGGCGAAAGCTCACCATACATACGCTCCAGGTAGGCAAGTGCTGGATAAAGCGAACAGAAGAGGCGACTCGTCTGATATTCGTGCCTCAGCTCTTGAAGTCTGTCATCGTCAAACAAAGAAATCATAGGTAATGAATATTTTTAAGACTGCAAAATTATAGAAAATTATTAAAATTATCGATAGAACCGATTATTTTTTTGGGCTTATTCTATATTTTTTTCATCATGCCCAATATTTACCACATATATACCACATAGCCGACACATACTTTTGACACATACTGCCACATGGCGCCACATCGCTTCACATCACGCCATATCGTGCCACATAGATTTGGGTATTTTAGTTAAATACCTTTTCTTCAATACGTTAGATGCCGTAACTTTGCACCAAGTTTAACCCGAACAGGGTGCCACAGTGGCAGTCGCGACACATAAACAAGCCACGGTGGTCAAGCTCCGGAGTTTCTCTGTTCATAACTCGACAAACAGTTATGAATGACAAGAAACGTCAACTGCGTGAAGTCAGCATCGAAGACTTCGACATCGCCCTCCTGCGTCGAGCAGCACGCGAGGGAAGGCTTTTTATTGCTCCCGAAGGCTCTGCCCCTGGGGAGCCGACCTCCGACAATGGCCTGCAGCCCGTGGCCGACATCCTGGCCTATGTGCAGCCCATTGCCGAATATTCGTCATGTCCTCGGGTGGGCGACATCTGGGAATCTGTTCTCCATGATGACAGGCTCGCTCCTCTCTTCTTCTTCTCACGTTACAGCAGCTCGCGGGGTATGGTCAACTGGTACCGCGTGACAGTCCTCGTGTGCCTCCTGCGCGAGTACGGCATATACGACAAGGGCATACCCGCCCAGCGACTGCATTGTATCCTTGAAGGCACCCAGACTCGCACTAACCGCTACACCGGCATGAGTCGTTACCTCTTTGAGCGCGCTCAACTAAGGGCTTTGCGCGAGATTCTGGACAAATTCAGGCAGTAAACCGAGCGTCTCCGTTTACTACAGCAAACAGCCGTACCTTTGCACCAGATTCCTGAAACAAGGGTCTGCCGCGGGACACCACCGGTCCCTGTCTCGCAAACTTATATGTCTTACAATTTAACTCTTATTCGATTATGAAAAAGATTATTTCAAAAATGACAACCACCATTGGCGTAACAGAGAACCACAAGACCGATTTCGTCTATCCGCCATCAGTTCAGGGCGACCTCTTCAACCACCTCAAGCCGGAGCAGCAGGAGAGGGTCAAGCCTATCTTGCGCATCGTCAAGCGACCCTATCAGGTCACCCTCTGCATCGCACTGCTCGACTATCTCGAGGGCAACGGCATCCAGCCCTTAGACAACCCGATGCTAGATATGATTCAGCGCATCATCATCGAAGCTTGTAACCTTCGGCCGCTCCGTTAAATCCGTTAGATTAGAGTTATTTGTGTGTTTGTTAAATTATTTTGTTATGAAATCATTATTCAAAGTAGTCAGTCAGACAAACCCAGTGTCCATCAACACGCAGAATGGCACCACACAGAAATCGACCATCGTCCTGCAAGAGTTCGGCGGCAAGTATGAAAACTCGTATGTGGCTTCCCTCATCGGCAATCAGGTGAAGTTCTATGCCGGTGACATCGTGTGGGCTTCGCTCCGATTCTCGGCACGCGAGTACAACGGCTCGAGCTATCAAGACATCAGCATCCAAGAAATCATACCCTTCACTCAACATTGATGAGCTTTGAGCTTTGAGCAATGAGCTTTGAGTTTTGAGTTATGAGTTATGAGCAATTATTAATTAACATGATTATGAAGAAAAAGAATTATTCAAACGTGTACCTCACCTGCGCCTTCCAAAATACCGAGGAACTATCAGGCAATCAATGCCTTAATGGCGTGTTCACTAAGACTGACAATGGATTCCTCTTTGAGGAAGCCGTCCGCAAGGGGCGCCCACCCCGCAATCCCAAACTCTTCGATGGCAAGTACATCTCAATGGTGAAGATGCAGAACGGCCGCTATCAGTGCCACCTGAAGACCATGGACAAGGGATTCGACAAGCGCACCTTTGCCGAGGAAGTTTACCAAGAAATCGTCAACGCACTAAAAATCATCGACTAAGTATGAAAGAGACACTCACTGTACCTACGCTCACTTCGGCCGACTTTCCGCCTGCCGTGAGAGCCTACTGGGATTCGGCTCCGGCACAGTTCAAGGTGCCGGCCATCCTCACCGCCATCGACTGCTATTGCGCCTTAGCCACCCGCTTGCGATTCAAGTACACCTACGACCTCGACCTCCACGCACTCCTGCTGCAGGTGCTCGTGGTGGCAGAGGCTGCCAGCGGAAAGTCGTTCACCCGACCTATCGTCAAGACAATCATGCATCCCCTCAAACTGCGCGATCAGGAGATGAAACGCCTCGAACAGGCCTATCAGGACCTGAAGAAGACATCTTCGAAGAACAAGCAGTTGCCCGAGGAACCCGTCACCGATGTTCGCTGTCTGCAAACCATCACCAAGGCGAAGCTCGTCAAGCGTGCCGACATGTTCATCCGCAAGTATGGCGAACCGCTCGCCTTCTGGTTCTACAACGAGGAGCTGGCCACGATGACCGAATCCAACAAACGCGCCTTTGCCGACCTGCGAACCATGGACCGTCTGGCCTATGACCTGGGGGCGGAATATGGCTCCGACACGCTGTCAGATTCCAGTTACAATGCCGATGTGGATATTATCTACTGCTCGCTCTTCTGCGCCACAGAGAATGCCCTCAAGGAGTATATGGACAAACGCTCCATCGAGGGAGGAAACTGTACACGAAAGGTGCTCACCGACCTGGGTGACCTCATGGGCGAGGATGCACCTCATTTCCGTCCCCTCACCGACGAAGAACAGACTGAAATCAACGACACCGTGCAGCATCTCATGAACCTCACCTATGCGCCCGACGGCCAGCTCCAACCCATACATGTGGTGCCCATGGAGTGGATGGACTATCACGTGCGACGTTGGTGCTCGGAGCAACGCCAACTGGTGCTGAAGACCGGTTCCCGCGCCCGCAACTGCTTCTACAAGCGAGCCTCCGTGTCGGCTGCACGTATGGCATGTCTGCTCTATCACCTTTGGGGAGAGGATGCCGCCCGACAGAAGTATGTGGCCCGGTTCTATCGCTTCATGGCCACCTACATCGTGGATGGGCTGCTCAACCGATGGGGACGCCAATACGAACAGATGCACAAGACTGACGAGAACGACGATTGTGTCAAGGTGAGCCTCTACGACCAGTTGCCCGACCAATTCAGCCGGGACCAACTGCGCGAGCTCATCGTCAAGCTCGACCTATCGACTCCCGCACGGGTGTTCATCTCGAAGTGGAAGAGTGCCAAACTCATTTACGCATCAAAAGAAAACAAGGATATTTATGTCAAGAATTACTGAACAGCAACTCTCTGAACTCCGAGCACTCCCCATCGAGGGAGTGGCTCAGAGATTGGGCCTTAGCGTGAGCCGCCACAGGAGTCTGTGCCCGTTTCACGATGACAGTCACCCGTGCCTGCATTACAACGTGGCCAAGAATACCTACAAGTGCTTTGTATGCGATGCCCACGGAGGGCCCATCGACCTTGTGATGCACCATCTCCGCAAATCTTTCGTAGAGGCTTGTCAGTGGCTTGCTGACGAAAACAACATCATCATGCAGGAGTTCATACCTCACGACAAGCCTTCTGCGCCCAAACGGGCATTCAACCCCGAAAAGTATATCAGGTTCTTCGAGCATCCCTTCCTCTGTCAGGCAGCACGCGCATTTCTCTTCGGCGAGCGCAAGCTCAATGAAAAGGTGGTAGGATGGTGTCGCCTCAACTCCTACACCGACAGGCAAGGCAATACATGGCTCCAGATACCCTACTACGACATCAACGGCAACCTCATAGGCGTGCAGAGCCGCAATCTGAGTTATCAGCCGACATCGCTATCGCCTCGCTTCAAGTTTCCCTACGGCCACACCTGCCACATCTACAATCTGCCCGTGCTGAAGCTTCTCAAGGAAGGCGAACCGCTCTACATCACCGAAGGGGCCAGCGACTGTTGGGCTATGCTCTCCAGCGGCCACAAGGCCATTGCCATACCATCGGCCACGCTCCTCAACCGCAAGGACATCGAGACCATCCGCTCCACGCTCATCGCCCGACGCTCCACACTCCAAATGTATCCCGACCAGGATATCCCCGGGGAGAAGCTCTACCTTCAGCTCACTCGCATAGCCACCGATGCCGGCCTGTGTCTTGTGCGCCACTCACTGCCCCCGGGGTGCAAGGACTACAGCGACTTTTATGTGCGCCATCTCCAACCCAAGTGTTAACTGTTAACGCGTAACTCGCATTTTTTTTTTCCTATTTATATCATCGCTATGATCATCACATTACAACGTACATCGGTGAACGGTGAAATCACCGAGGGTCGCCTCAGCATCGACGGTATCCACATCTGCGACACCCTCGAAAACACCTTTTCATGCCTTGCCCCAGGCCACTATCGCGTCCACCTCATCAAGTGCAGCCAGTATGCCCGAAAGATGCCCATTGTGCTATCGCCATCACTGTCACCATCGCTCAGCGACTGTGCCGCCTGCCCTCGCAGGACTTACGTCAACCAAAACACTGTCATGCCGCGTTTCTGCCCCATGATAAAACCTGGCAACGGCATACACTCGCGCCGGGACGGCAGCATCCTTGTGGGGCGTCGCCAATGCCATGGGCTGCTCGTCCACTCCCGTGAGGTATTCGATACCCTCTATGCACGCCTCCGCAAGACCATCCAGCGAGGCAAGGACATAACCCTCAAAATCATCAACGCATGAAACGACTGCTCAACCTACTCCGCAACCT
>CALZMK010000075.1 GCA_945788545.1 uncultured Prevotella sp. | reverse complement strand
CAGTTCCGTGAGTTCTATATCACCATGGGTGGTCAGGAAGACATAGCCTACGAAAACTGCAAGGTCATGCGCGAGCGTTTCGACCAGATGGGCATCAAGCACAGCTACTATGAGACTCCCGGCGGTCATACGTGGCCCGTATGGCGTGAGAGCCTCTACTTCTTTGCTCAGAAATTATTTAAGTAAAGGACTGGCTTTTACGTGAGAATGTTCGATTTATCTGTCAGCATAGTGATTTACTGATTAATATACTGTAGGTTGCTATGCTGACAGATGGATGACGGTGCCGACTTTCATGACAATGTTTATATAAGTGTTGTGACTAATATAGCTAATAGAACATTTTGGATTTTCATTCCATAATTAAAAAAATGTAATTACAGTTAATTATAGGCCAAAAACTGCCTTATATTTTTCTGCTATTGATATTTTTACTATCTTTGTTGACCAACTCCTGCGCGCTCTCGTTGCAAGCGACTATGTGCTCACCTATGCGCCTTTTTCTTTCCCATATTCTTGCGTTTCTGCAACAGTTCATCCATGGTGGAGTATTAAAATCCGTCAAATTATACATTTTAAACAACTTTGTTTTAAACAACCTTGTTTAATTCGGAGAAAATACGTAACTTTGCAGCCAAATATTGATATTATGGCAATGAAAAGCAATGATGAGGCTCCATTCGTGTTTGGAGTAAGAGTAGAGGGTGAAACTTTCACCGACCGCAGGGAAGAAACGGAAAGGCTGAAGATGAATTTCATATATGGCGTGAATACAATTCTTATTTCCCCACGCCGTATGGGAAAAACATCTTTAGTTGACAAAGTGTGCTCATTGGTAGAAGGTCCAGAAGTCAGGATTGCTCGCATAGATGCTTTTAGCTGCCGTTCGGAGTATGATTTCATCAACTCATTTGCCACAGCGGTTGTCCGAGCTACATCCAACCGATGGGAGGAATGGATTGAAAACGCCAAAGTCTTTTTAAGCCGATTCGTCCCTAAGATTAGTTTCGGTCAAGACCCATTAAATGATTTTTCGGTAACACTGGAATATAATTCATCAAACAATACTACAGAAGACGTATTGGCATTGCCGGAGAAAATTGCAGAGGAAAAAGGATATAGGATAGTTGTTTGTATCGACGAGTTTCAGCAGATTGGTGACTTTCAAGACTCATTGACATTCCAAAAGAAACTCCGCAGTATATGGCAACTTCAAAAACGAGTGTCCTATTGTCTTTACGGAAGCAAGAAACACATTATGGAGACAATGTTCCAGAACCACAGCTATCCTTTCTACCGATTTGGCGATATTGTTTATCTACAGAAAATTTCAGAAGAGGATTGGGTGAAGTTTATCTGTGCAAGGTTTGAGGTTACGGGCAAGCATATCTCTGAAAATATCGCCAAGGATATTTGCATACTGACTGACAGATACTCCTCATACGTTCAACAACTGTCGTGGTTTGTTTGGCTGAAGACAAAGGATACGGCGACAGAGGAAGACCTCAGATATGCAGTCAACAAACTACTCGACTCGTGCGAACCGTTGTTTATACAGCAAACAGAGGATTTATCTTCTTACCAAATGAATTTCCTAAGGGCGATAATTGAGGGTGTCAACACGGGATTTACACAATCCGCAGTCCTCAGCAAATATCACCTTGGCACTGCTGCCAATATCACCAGGCTAAAGAAATCCCTAACAGATAAGGACCTAATCATGACGGTAGCTGCCAAGAGAATAGAGATGTGCGACCCCATTCTGTCGCTATGGCTTAGGGAAAGAGTACTTTCTCCGCATTGACTTGACGGGAGACAACTCTGAAGTTTGTCATTGACGGGAAAACTCTGAAGGTCTATTCTTTTAGGAGAATACACCAGGATATTTATATCTAAATTAGCCAAAAGTAGTGAAAAAACTAAGTGTCTTCGAACACTCCAAAATTACCGTAGAACGGACGGGGCTTGGCTATGAAGAGCCCTTCGCGCAACGGCAGTTCGAGTGGAGATATGCTGAATCCATCAATAAGCCATCCCGCATCGTATTCGAAAGCGCACAACTTGTTGTCGGGAGTAAGTGAAAGGCGTCCCACCGTCCTCGAATGACATTTCACTGTCAGTCTCTCTGTTTTCATATCCTATGCGCCTTTTTCTTTCCCGTATTCTTGCGTATCTGCAACAGTTCGTTGTATGTTTATGGCGGATTGTTCTATAGCAACAAGGAATTTGCCAGAGACATTCCGGCAGCAGGAGTGAGGATTTATGCCCTTTGGCTATATGTCATACTCTCCATCCTTGGTATTGTTCTTGGAATAGTTTATACCATTTCGTTCTCGTGGCAGTTGTTCTATCAGTTGTGCTTCCTGTTTCTGATGGTTATAGGTCTGATGTTGGGTGCCTCTTCTACAGAACGTATGCACAAAGTGGCAGATACGAGCCAACAGCGCAATCAGTCGAAAGACCAACTGGTGGCCTTGGCACAACAACTACGCATAACGGCAAGTGTAAACACCGCGCTCGATGCCGAGATACGCACAAGTATTAATAAGCTGTGCGAGCGCTTGACATACATATCCCCAAGCAATTCACCTACAGCTGTTGCATTGGAGAAATCCCTAAGCAGTACAATAATGCAAATCCAAGAGAGTCTGGACAATGGGGCGGATATGCCAACAATAACTGCAATAGTAGAAAAAGCTACGACACTATTATCACAAAGAATTAAAACATATTAATCTATGAAAGGAAAAGTATTTGAATCCTCAATGGATGTCTATCAAGACCAGGCGAGTGTCTTGTTTGACTTTTATTTGAATGCTGCACAAAAGATTATCGACCAGGAAGATGCCTTGGATAATCAGTGTGGCGAGTTGGAAAATGAGATTGCGGGAATCGAAGCCCAAAAGGATCATGTAAACCGTGATTATGCCATCAGCGGCGCACTTATTGTGCTGGGCATTATTCTCGGAGTGGTAGTGCACAGTATTCTTGCCCTTCTTGTATTGGCTGGCTTAGGCTATGCCGGCAAGACATACATGTTTGTAAAGAATGTGCAAAAGGAGATTGACGAGGTGGAAGAAAAAAAACAACAACTGCAGACTGAAAAGCAGAACATCTTCCGCGATTACAAGGTAAGTAAGATAGGTGTGACATACGTACCTGTTGCCAAGACAATATCATTAGGCGACAAGAGCGTGGTTGTTGACTTGACTGGTTCTACTCCCGACACTACTATAAATCTCCAGGTTGCCAATAATCCTCAGGCACTTGTGAATACGCTTAAGGACCTTGAGCAGCTGTCAACCGAGGCTCCGATTGTTGAACAAGACGAGCAGGTGGAAAACGTTGAGACATCTGAATATTCAAGTTCTATCCAAGACGTGAAATTCTATGACTATTTCGGTAAGATGGACCGCACACTCCGCACTGGAGCATACTATCTCTCGGACGTAACTACAAAGGAGATAAAAGTGCCATTCGTCGAGCCTGGCAGTGACATCATGAACTACCTCAGTCTCTATGCCACAACAGATGTGGAAGACGCACCTGTTACAGCTGTCTTCGACGAGAACAGATATAATAAGGAGATAGAGGAATTCAGGCAGATTAACGATTTCCATGCACAATTTGCCAAGGAGAATGCCAACTTTGAGGAGGTGTTGAAACATCTTATCAACAATATTGGTATTGCCGTGCAGACTGTTGCCACACTGAAGATTGCTTCAAACAACAAACTCATTGACAGTTCGAATCAGTTGTTGTTCACTATCCTCAAGAACTCCTACAATCACTATTCTCCGCTGTTGGAGCATGAGGAGATCGAGAAGATACGTAACACCAACTTCAACTATTCCGACACTGTGGATAACTATAAGCCATTCCAACTCAAGGCCAGTTCGCGTGTGAAATATGATGCACAGACAGGCAATTGGGTTGCCGAGGATGGTACGGTAACTACAATGCCATTCGGTATCAGTCAGATACAGGAAGAAATCGTTGCGCCAATCGTACAGAATCTGTTGGCAGAGACACGTATCGAACGTATGCGCGTATATAATGATATCAAGAACCAGAAGATTAACTATCTGAACCAGTGGCATCAGGACACTGAGGACTTCTATGGAAGAAACCGTACGTCGAGTGACGACCTGCTGAACATCATGCGAAGTAACATGACCAAGTTCTTGGCATCGCAGGCTACCATCGAGAGTATCGCCGAGATTAAGGGCACAATGCGCAAGCAGATGGAGGCAGGTAAGGCTGCAGAACAGATTGAAGACAAGAAAGAGGATGTCGATGCCACCACATTGGCAGCCTTCGAAGGACAGTCGCAACAGTTCAGAAAGGCACAGGATGACTTTGATGAATATATGGATCGTCTGAAGGGAGATATCGACGAGCGCGCACGTAACTTTGAGTTTATTGAGTACTATGATGCCTCACTGAGAGACAGCATGGCAAAGGACTTGGTATCGGCAAACGACAATCAGGATCAATTGGATGCCCGCCGCCGTCCTTTGGCAAGCATCAATCCTCTGTATGCCCAGGTGTCAATACTGCCTCCTTCTCCATCTGTTGATGACTCCGTCGCTGAACAATTGTCACTCAATGTGGCACGATATGCAGCAACGACACTGCAAGAGTTGAATGAGCCCGAAGAGAATGAGAATAATGAGTCAAATTAATTTTGGAGGAAAAGATTATGGGATTATTAGATGATTCATTCGACATCAATGTCACTACCCAGCCGATGGCAGACAAGATGAGCGAGGTGGCTCATCAGGTAGGAAAGACAACTGCTGCCGTGGGTGTCATGGAGACGGCTGTCATTGCCCAGGAAAAGTCATCCGCCAACACTATATGCGGAAAACTCGATACGGGTTTCTTTAATGTGGTGATGAGCCAGATTGCCCAGCGTGTAGCCAACGAGAAGGCAAAGACACAGGCTCTTGCTATGGAACTTATGCAGCAACAGAAAGCTCTTCAGAATTTGCAAAACCGCATGTCGGGCGACTACAATATGATTAGTGCACGCTATGCTAAACTATTCGGAAGTCTGAACCAGGAGATGAAGAATCGTATAGCAGAGCTCGACCGACCGGTGATGCAGTTCTGTACACACTACATGAAACAGTTGCAAAACCGCATATATGGTCTTGTCTCGGGAGTGCCCGTACTGCAGTCGGAAAGTCTCTCTGCCATGCAGGCCATTGCCGCCGCACGACTGAAAAGCAATGCTCAGTCACTGATTGAGAATGTGGCAGACTATGTGAGAAACGACCAAATACGCCGTCAGACTACGGATATGTATGTTAATCACGACAGTAATACAACTGAAACATACTATGTGCCAGTAGTCGTTGATGAGGAAACAACAGAAGGTCGCAAGGGTATAATAACACTGAAGGAGAATCCTACACTGCGCAAGTATTTTGGTGATGTGGCTTATCAGCAAGCCATTCATGAACTCAATAGCAACAAAGACTCGCTTGAATGGAAGCAAAACGATGAAACCGTGGCTAATGTGGCGAATAACTACATGGAAATGGTGGAAAAATCAGAACTTCCTAAGCGAATCAAGGATTTGATGACTAAAATGTTTAATGACAAACTGGAAACATTATAGGAGGAGGGCTTATGAGTTATACTGTATCGAAGACAATAACAGTAGAGTATAAGGACCATGTGTCAAGGCTCGTCAAACGTGGCGACACGTATGATATCGAGACAAATGAGGTTACACGTCATAAAGATGTAAAAGTCAATGTGAACGTTGATACAAACCCCTTTGACGCAAGTGTTGACGACTCTGCCCGCAGTTTGGGAACTCTCACCAATTCCATTGTAGGTTTCAAGGCTGCCAGTGTGGCTGTCAAGAAAGCTAACGAGAAGGCTATCGTGGAGCATGTCGGTTCGGGATTCCTCAATATGATTGAACAAAACATCAATATGCAGAATGCCGGTATGGCGGCTGAGATGCATGCCTTGGCAGGCGAACTGAAACAGCAATGCGATGAACTTGCTCACAAGCATGACGTGATGAACAAGGACTTCAACCGCATTAAGTCGCGCTACATGGGTTTGTTCGAAACGATTAACAAGGAATTCAAGAATCGCATGCAGGCACTCATCAAACCTTGTTTTGATTTTGTAGATCAAGTCAAGAAAGAGCAAAACCGCAGGGTGGAGTCAGAACTGCTCTCTACAGTGACAACAAGCGGTAAGGAAAGCGACTCGGCACGAATTGCCATACAGGTGTCAAAGATGAAACGAAATGCGGAATGTCTTATCAACAGTTCGTCTCGCTACATCGATGACAACAGGTCATTGAAAAGGGCTGTAGCCACTTTCGCTTTGGATGGCGATAGAAACGAACTGCATTATGCTCCTGTCGTGATAATGGCAGAAAGAACGGACAAATCGGGGAATGAAGACACGAAAGTATTCTTTAATCCTATGATGGATGTTGCCGGCAGAGCGGACGAGTTGATCAGAAACCGTCAGGTTGAACTGAGGGATATGGATATGAGTGGCGACACGATGAATCGTATAAGTGAGTATTTCAACCAGCAAATTGGAGAATTTGACGATGGAACGCCGCAGACTCATCGTATTGCTATTCAAATGAAAAAACTATTTGAAAAGAGTGTTATGAGAACATTCGCATAAAACTAACAAAAGAAACTTTATTATGAAAAAAGAATTAAATATCATAAGCATGGAGGGTGAGGTCCTGCTGAAAGAGAACCTTGTAAGAAGTTCTATTCTTCCTCACACCGTTTCGGAATTGGAACGTAATGTCACTATAATGGAAGATTCCATCGTGGAAGGAGCCGTATATGCCAACAAACTGGAAGTGGCAAATGGTGACGCCGAGATAAAGGGTGCTGTATATACAAAGTTGGAACTGCATATAGATACTGCTGCCAAGGGTGATGTGATATTCCGTAAGTCGGTGGCATCGTCCGACTCTATTACTTCTTATGCCAAGGGGTGCAATCTGATGTTCATGGCTGACATCAATGCCAAGCGTGT